>JAHECZ010000041.1:8119-22741 GCA_024641475.1 Gammaproteobacteria bacterium | reverse complement strand
CCTTGTCGCGTATTTACGGTTTCTGGAAATACGTCACCAATCTGGAACGCACCGAAACGCGCCGCTATCTGGAAATGTTTTATGGCCTGCAATACCGGCCATTGGCGGCGCGCATCGGTCATTAACCGCATGGTGTAATTGAGATGATAGTGTTTTCAAGTCGGTTATCTTATAGTACCCGTATTGATATCAATCATTGTTGATAGTGAGGCGAATATGGCAGGCATAGTGATTCGGTTTTGTATCGTCGCACTGGGTTTATGGTTGGCGTCGGAAATGGTCACCGGCATTCACATCAGCACGACGGGCACCTTGTTGGGTGCCGCGCTGATTTTGGGAATCGTTAATGCGGTGATTCGACCCATCATTATTATCTTCACGCTACCCATTAGTGTGATCTCCATGGGATTTTTTTTACTGGTGATCAATGCCGGCATGCTGGGTTTGGTGGCGTGGTTATTCAAGAATTTCACCATCGATGGTTTCTGGCCTGCCTTCTGGGGTGCCATCATTGTCGGGCTCACCAGTTGGGTCGGCTCCGCCTTCGTGGGTCCACAAGGCCGAGTGGATATGTACTACTACCAACAACGGCGTTTCTGATTTATGCAATGCCGTACTGGTTGCGGTGCGTGTTGCATCGCGCCGTCAATTTCTTCACCGATCCCCGGTATGCCGCACGGTAAACCAGCCGGTATACGCTGCATCCAACTCAGTAGCGATAATCATTGTCAACTTTACAAGCAACCGAATCGTCCTGCGGTTTGCGGCAATCTCCAGCCAAACTCAGAAATGTGTGGTGCCACGCAGCAACAGGCATTGCTATATCTTACCCAGTTGGAAATTCAAAGTTATCCGGACTAGTGTTACGCTGTAGCGCCAGGTACTTCGGCAGTGTGAATTATTTTCGGCAAGTTCTGTGTATGCATGCTGAACTAAATACCGATTCATACTTGTCTTTACACATTCCTGTCTGGAACTGTATGTACCAATTTGGTGCAATAGTTAGCCTGCCACAACGAATCATTCTATGGTAACGTTATTCGTAACCTCCGTTACCTATCAATTTATCGAGTTGCTGACATGGCGATGGCGAATCTCTGGTTTATTTTGTCCCTGGGCGTTGGGCTGGGGATGTTGCATGCGATCGACAGCGACCATCTGTTAACCCTGGCTAATTTCAATCCTGGTCAATCATCATTACAACAACGCATCGGTTTTTGTGGCCGTTGGGCGATTGGGCATGGTGCAGCGATTGTGATCATCGGTCTGGCTGTGTTGATTTTTAAATTGGCGATTCCATTCACGTTGGCGGCGGTGGCCGAACACGTTGTTGGATTTATCTTAATCGTGTTAGGTACGCTGGCTTTGTTTCATTCCGCGCAAGTCTTGGTTGCAATTCGTCAAGGCCATGGCGCAGTCACGAATATAGCTGTTCAGTCATCGTTGGCAGGTTGGCGTCAACATCGCATCATCGGTATCGGATTTCTGCATGGCACATCCGGCTCTGCTGCCGTCCTGGCGTTACTGCCGATTACCCAGTTACCAACGCCGTGGTTGGGCATGGCGTATCTGGTGTGTTTTTCATTGGGGGTGCTGCTTGCCATGATGTTGTTTGGTGGTGTTGTCGGCAGTGTGTTTCAGCGATTGGGGCAACGTTACATTAAATTTTTAGTTGTGTTGCGAGTGGTGATTGCCTTACCGGCGATTGTCATTGGTTGTCTGATGATAGTGCCAGGTATATGAATAGCGTATTAGCACACTCATCCTGGCAGGCCAGGTTGGAACTGGAATTTGCGCAGCAACAGCAACGCACTGTGATTAGTCGGCGCCAGCATCACGGGCCTTTGGTCATTCAAAAACCATTTTATCCAGGCGATGGTGTCTGTCACGTGTATCTGTTACATCCACCCGGCGGTATTGTCGGTGGTGATCAGCTGGAATTACAGGCACACGCACAGTGTGATACCCGTGTGTTGTTAACCACGCCCGCTGCGACCAAATTTTATCGTAGCAGCGGCGCCACCGCAGGATTGCAGCAACACTTGCATGTCGCCGCCGGCGCCTGTCTGGAATGGCTGCCGCAGGAAACCATTCTATATAGTGGTAGCAACGTGCAGTTACAAACGCACATTACGCTGGCACCAACGGCGCGATTTATCGGTTGGGAAATTCTGTGTCTGGGACGACCGGCTTCAGATGAAACCTACAGCAGTGGTGCATGTCAGCAACAATTCGAGTTATGGCGCGAGCATGAACCATTGGTCATCGAGCGTACTCGCTTACGCGGGAATGATGTCAGTTTGAACACAAACTGGGGTTATCATGGTTTACCCGTCAGTGCGACACTGTTGGCAAGCGCCGTGTCGCAGCAGCAGTTCAACGAATTGCGCGAACACGTTGCAGCCTGTTTGAATGAACACTGTAGTCTTACCTGGATCAATGGCCAGGTGATTGCGCGATTCCTGGGTGGACAGGCGCGTGAAGCCATGGCGTATTTTTTGAATCTGTGGCAGATTTTAAGGCCCATGGTGATTGGTATAGAAGCATGCCCACCTCGAATCTGGGCAACTTGATGAATGATTAGTATCTGAAAATATGATAAGTGGGAGCAGGCGATGGAATTAACACCCCGTGAAAAAGACAAGCTGCTGTTGTTCACGGCAGCGCTATTGGCGGAACGGCGCAAGGCGCGCGGCGTGAAACTGAATTATCCGGAAGCGATTGCGTATATTTCCGCCGCGATCCTGGAAGGCGCACGCGATGGCCGCACCGTGGCGGAATTGATGAGCTATGGCACCACGTTGTTAACACGTGCGGATGTCATGGACGGCATCGCTGAATTGATTCCGGATGTGCAGGTGGAAGCGACCTTTCCGGATGGCACCAAATTAGTGACGGTACACAATCCGATTGTGTAAATCGAAGCGGGGACAGACTTTACCGCTCTCCGGCATCCCTGCCGCCGCGGTATTCGTATATCCTATACATCAAGTCTGTCCCCGGACAAACAGGAGCGAGCATGATACCCGGTGAATATTTTATCGATGACGGCGACATCACCATTAACGCCGATCGCAATACGCTCAAGGTGATGGTTGCCAATAGCGGTGATCGTCCCATTCAGGTCGGTTCGCATTACCATTTTTTTGAAACCAATAACGCGCTGCACTTCGATCGCGTCAAGACCCGCGGTTATCGTTTGAATATTCCCGCGGGCACCGCAGTGCGTTTTGAACCCGGACAATCCCGCGAAGTAGAGTTGGTGGAATATGCCGGTGACAAAAAAGTTTATGGGTTTCAGGGCAAAGTCATGGGCAAGTTATAAGGACAACACACAATGGCAACGATCAGCAAACAGGCCTATGCCGATATGTACGGTCCCACCACCGGCGATCGTGTGCGACTGGGCGATACCGAATTAATCATCGAAGTCGAACAGGATCATACGATCTACGGCGATGAAGTAAAGTTCGGTGGCGGTAAAGTAATTCGCGATGGTATGGGGCAAGGTCAAGCCGTTGCAGCGAAAGTTGTCGATACCGTGATCACCAATGCCTTGATTCTGGATTACTGGGGCATCGTCAAAGCCGATATCGGTATCAAGAACGGTCGCATTGCCGCGATCGGTAAAGCCGGTAATCCCGATGTGCAACCTGGTGTGACTATTTTGATCGGTCCAGGTACCGAGGCGATCGCCGGTGAAGGCCTGATCGTCACCGCCGGTGGCATCGACGCACACATTCATTTTATTTGTCCGCAACAGATCGACGATGCGTTAATGTCGGGTGTCACGACCATGCTTGGCGGTGGTACTGGTCCAGCAACCGGCACCAACGCCACGACCTGTACGCCCGGACCGTGGAATATTCATCGCATGTTGCAAGCCGCCGAAGGGTTGCCAATGAATCTGGGTTTCCTGGGTAAAGGCAATGCCAGTTTGCCGCAGCCGTTGAATGAGCAAGTCGAAGCCGGTGCGATCGGTTTGAAACTGCATGAAGACTGGGGCACCACCCCGGCGGCGATCGATAATTGTTTGAGCGTGGCCGAAGCCTACGATGTGCAAGTTGCCATTCATACCGACACGTTAAATGAATCCGGTTTTGTCGAAGATACCATTGCGGCATTCAAGGGCCGCACCATTCATACTTATCACACCGAAGGTGCCGGTGGTGGGCATGCGCCGGATATTATCAAGGTATGCGGCGAAGCCAATGTGTTACCGTCGAGCACCAACCCGACGCGGCCGTATACCGTCAACACGATTGATGAGCATCTCGACATGCTGATGGTGTGCCATCATTTAGATCCGTCGATCCCCGAAGACGTGGCGTTTGCCGAATCGCGTATCCGCCGTGAGACGATCGCCGCCGAAGATATTCTGCATGACCTCGGTGCCTTCTCGATGATCTCGTCGGACTCGCAGGCGATGGGACGTGTCGGCGAAGTGATCACCCGCACCTGGCAGACCGCGCACAAGATGAAAGTGCAACGCGGTGCCTTGCCACAGGATAATGCGCGCAGGGATAATTTCCGCGCCAGACGTTACGTTGCCAAGTACACCATCAATCCGGCGTTGACACATGGTATTGCACATGAGGTCGGTTCGATCGAAGTCGGCAAGCTGGCCGATTTAGTGTTATGGAAACCGGCGTTCTTCGGCGCCAAACCATCGTTGATAATTAAAGGTGGATTCATCATCGCCGCGCCGATGGGTGATCCGAACGCGTCGATCCCCACACCGCAACCGGTGCATTATCGCCATATGTTCGGTGCCTACGGTCATGCGCTTGGTGCCAGTTGCGTGAGTTTTGTCTCGCAAGCGGCGTTGGTGCATGGTATCAAAGAGAAATTGCAGTTGCAGCGCCAGGTGGTGGCGGTCAAGGATACGCGGCTGTTGCGCAAAAAAGATCTGAAACTCAACGACGCGCAACCGAAGATGGAAGTGGATTCGCAAACTTATCAGGTGCGTGCCGACGGTGAGTTGTTGATTTGCGAACCCGCGAGTGTGTTGCCGTTGGCGCAGCGGTATTTCTTGTTTTAGTGTATGGGGACAGACTTAAGTCTGTCCGCGGAATTGCCCGGAGTATATATGTTACGCATTGAAACCAAACTGATCAAAGCCGAAAAATCACAGGTCAGCCTGACGTTGCCGTTTGATCTGCGCCAGAAGAGCCGCTTAAAAGCGACTCTGGATGACGGACGTGAAGCGGCCGTGATATTACCGCGCGGTGCGGTGTTACGCAGTGGCGAATGTCTGCGTGCCGAAGATGGCACGATAGTCAGCATCAGGGCAGCGCAGGAAACGGTATCGACGGTATGTTGTGATAATCCCACCTTGCTTGCACGCGCCTGTTATCACCTCGGTAATCGGCATGTGCCATTACAAATTGGCGAAGGCTGGTGCCGCTATTTACATGATCATGTGCTCGACGACATGGTGCGCGGTCTGGGTTTGACGGTGCAATGCGAAGACGCACCGTTTGAACCGGAGAGTGGCGCCTACAGTCACGGTCATGCACATCACGGGCACACACATTCGCATGACTGATACCGCGCAATTACACTTATGGCGTTTGATCAGTCCGATGTTGCCGATCGGCGCGTATGCCTATTCGACCGGACTGGAAGCCGCCATCGAATCCGGCTGGGTGCACGACGAAGCCAGTGCATTTGAATGGATACACGGTATCCTCGGTCATGCCTATGCACATGCCGACGTGCCGATTTTTAGTCGTTGTTATCAGGCCTGGCAGGCAGGAGACAAGACGGGCGTGCAGAATTGGAATGCACGGTTGCTGGCAATGCGCGAGTCCCATGAGTTGCGTCTGGAAGACGAGCAACTCGGTGCGGCCTTGTTAAAAACTTTAATCGAACAAGCCGTACCACATATCGACCATGTATCAGAAAAAGCCAACAGCTTTGCGTCGGTGTTTGCATTGGCGTGTGCGCATTTCCAGATACCGTTAGCACAGGCGGCACAGGCTATGGCCTTTGCGTGGTGTGAGAATCAGGTGTCGGCCGCGATGAAACTGATCCCGTTAGGGCAAACGGCGGGGCAACGACTGATCAGTCGTTTGCTGGCAACAATTCCAGAACACAGTGAGCGGGGATTGATATTAAATGATACCGAAATTGGTATGGTAACGCCCGGATTGGCGATGGCAAGTGCGCGACATGAGATGCAATACAGTCGGATGTTTCGGTCATGAGTATTGATGCAAGCCACTGTTCAGGATGTTTATCCGCTTTTCGCATCGACGCCCACCGTCGCTCCGGGCATCCTGCCCTCTCGCGACACTCGTACATCCATGTACGTCGTCCTGAGGGGTTGCGCTGTCGCGGCTAAACATCCTGAACAGTGGCCGGACAGGAATACGTTATTTTAGATAGAGTTGTAGCTGGGAGATTCAACAAGCGCTAAGCGGTTGAATCTCCCAGCTACAACACAACTATACGAACGATCTGGACAGAGTTAATTCTGTCCCCGTAACCATCATCAACAGGTGAAAGAAAATATGAACAACAGCAATCAAGTCTTACGCATCGGTATCGGTGGCCCGGTAGGCTCGGGCAAGACCGCACTGGTCGATGCCTTGTGCAAACGCATGCGTGATCGGTATCGTATCGCCGTGGTGACCAATGATATCTACACCAAGGAAGATGCGCAGTTTCTGATGCGCAGTCAGGCGCTGACCGAGGATCGCATCATCGGTGTGGAAACCGGTGGTTGTCCGCATACGGCGATCCGCGAAGATGCGTCGATGAATCTCGCCGCCGTGGCGGAATTGCAAAACCGCTTTACCGATCTGGATTTTGTGATCGTCGAAAGCGGCGGCGATAATTTGAGCGCCACGTTTAGTCCGGAACTGTCCGATTTGACGATCTATGTGATCGACGTGGCGGCTGGTGACAAGATCCCGCGCAAGGGCGGCCCCGGTATTACCAAATCCGATTTATTGGTGATCAACAAGATCGACCTGGCCCCGTATGTCGGCGCATCGCTGGAAGTCATGGATCGCGATGCAAAGAAAATGCGCGGCGAGCGACCTTTTGTGTTTTCCAATTTAAAAACCGGTAAAGGTCTGGATACGATCGAACAATTCATTATTGATAAAGGCATGCTGAATTAATTTGTCATAGATCCGTAACAATTTATTCGTTGTTGTATTTCTTCCACGCCCCTGATTTTTCTACCACAGTTGCACTCGCACGGCGCACCGACATAAAGCACCGCGTGAGTGCGCACGCACCATCATCGCACATGATCTCAAATGCAGATTTCCTGAATATGTGCTAACTCATTGTAATTAATTATAAAAATAGCTTGGCATGGGGCTTGCTCTAACCCGGAGTAAGCAGGGTAATTGAACCCTGAAACTCGATTTTATTTACATCAACAATTTTTCGGAGGAAATTCCATGCGTAATTCTAAAACCCTGCTGTCCATCGCCGTGGCCACTGCACTCGCTGCAGTTGCGGTACAAGCCAATGCAGCAGCTCCTACTGCCAATGTTTATGGAGATCTGGCTGTGGCCTTTGTTTACAACACGGCAGCTGCTGACACAGGTAAAGGTTCAAGTTCCAGCTATGGCGTATTCGACAATGTATCTTTAATTGGTGTGAAAGGCGACGTTGCTACTATTGATGGCACGAAGTATTTTTATGATTTTAACTGGATCCTGAATTTATCTGGCGGTTCTGCCGCTACTCACTTAAGCATTGTGGGTATGGACGGTGGCTTTGGCACTGTTACGTTTGGTAAGCGGGATAATGGTTTATTTTTGCAAATGGTGGATGGCAGCAGTTACCAAACCAATTGGTTTTATACCCCAGGTATGTCATCGTTTCAGGTCAGTGACGCAATCAAATACGTTAGCAAGGCCAGTGGTGGTCTGCAATTTGGTGTACAAGCGTTTGATCTTGGCAAGTCAGCAGATGCGGGCTCAAAATCAAGCACTAACTACACGGTAGCGGGCACCTATGCGATGGGTGATCTGACTTTTGCTGCAGGTTATACCAGCTTTGCGGATATCGGTTCCGCATCTTCCGATCAAAATCAATTTGGTATTGGTCAAAATACCTGGTCTGGAGTAACACTTAAAAGCACAACAGGTATCAGCGCTGCTTATAAGGCCGGTAAAGCAGGTTTTGTTGCTGCCTATGACATGCGCAAGCCGGTTGATACTGCAACTGATACAAGCACAATCAACACGTTGATGTTGACTGGTTCGTATGCCTACACGGATAAAACTACCTTGGTGGCAAACTATTCTGATACCAGCCAAAGTGGTGGTGTAAAGGGTAATGTCATCACGGCGATGGTTTCCTATGCACCGGTACCTGCATTGTTCTATTCGTTGGAATTCCAGACGTCTGACAAAAAGGCCAATGAATCCGGTATTACGGGATCGACTGGCCTGACCGATGGTACCTCCACAGGTATCAAAGGCAGCAGCGCTGTAGCAGTTGGCGTGACCTATAACTTCTAATCGTTCATCGATTAAAACTTGAAGGCGCCTCACACGAGGCGCCTTTCATTAAAAAACTAACCAACCATACGAGGAATTCACGATGAATAATTCTGTGTTGCGTAATGTAAAACTGTGGAGCACGGCGATCGCGCTGGGCGTCATACTGCAGGCCGCGCAGGCGGCGGATACCATTAAAGTGGGTATCCTGCATTCATTGTCAGGCACGATGGCGATTTCGGAAACCACTCTCAAAGACACCATGCTGATGTTGATTGACGAGCAGAATAAAAAGGGTGGTCTGCTGGGCAAAAAACTCGAGGCCGTGGTTGTAGACCCTGCGTCAAACTGGCCGTTGTTTGCCGAAAAGACCCGTGAGCTGATTCAGAAAGATCATGTCGCGGCAATCTTCGGTTGCTGGACATCGGTTTCTCGTAAATCGGTGTTGCCGGTTATCGAAGAACTCAATGGTCTGCTGTTCTATCCGGTGCAATACGAAGGTGAAGAATCTTCCAAGAACGTGTTCTACACGGGTGCGGCACCCAATCAACAAGCCATCCCCGCCGTTGATTACTTGATGAAAGATCTGAAAGTGAAACGTTGGGTGTTAGCCGGTACCGATTATGTGTATCCACGTACCACCAACAAGATCCTCGAAGCGTATTTGATTGCCAAAGGTGTCAAGAAAGAAGACATCATGATCAATTACACACCGTTTGGTCATTCCGACTGGCAAAGTATTGTTGCTGATATCAAGAAATTCGGTTCAGCCGGCAAGAAGACCGCCGTCGTATCGACCATCAATGGTGACGCCAACGTACCGTTCTACAAGGAACTGGGTAACCAGGGTATTTCTGCCAGCAAGATTCCGGTTGTGGCCTTCTCGGTGGGTGAAGAAGAGCTCTCCGGTATCGATACCAAACCACTGGTGGGTCATCTGGCTGCATGGAACTACTTCATGAGCGTGAAGGATAAGGGCAACAGCGCCTTCATCAAGGAATGGCAGGCTTACACCAAGAATCCCAAACGCGTTAGCAATGATCCGATGGAAGCGCATTACATTGGTTTCAATCTGTGGGTGAAGGCAGTGGAAAAAGCCAAATCCATCGAAACCGATAAAGTTGCCGCTGCAATGATAGGTCTGGAAGTGCCGAACTTGACCGGCGGTACTGCCAAAGTGCTGAAGAATCATCACATCACCAAACCGGTGTTGATCGGTGAGATTCAGGGCAATGGCCAGTTCGAAGTAGTGTGGAAGACCAAAGCCGAAGTACCGGGTGATGCCTGGTCGAAGTTCCTGCCGGAAGACAAGAACATCGTGGCCGACTGGACCGCACCGATCAATTGTGGCAATTACAATACCAAGACCAAGAAGTGTTCAGGTCAGAATTACAAATAAGAATGTGTGAGTTAGGCAAGTAACGTTAGGTGGCGATGTGTTTGCATCGCCACCGATTTTAAAACACACAATAAGGTATTCGAGTACAACAAATTATGCGTATTCTGTGGTACACACGACGGCATGCAATGCTGAGTTGTCTCGCTTGGCTGTTCGCTTGCTTGCCTTCGCCGGGATTAGGTCAGGATACCACAGCAAAACCCGCGGACAATGCGGCTGCGTTTACCCAGGCATTGGCGGGTTTAAAGGCCGATGATTTCGATCAGAAAGAAACCGCATTACGTCAATTAGTGCAAGTCAATGATCCACGTGTGCTGGAAATATTCAAGGCATTGCAAGACGCTCGGCTATATATTGCAACACAGAGCGGCGAATTTATCTATTTGAATGAAGATACCGATCCACCCAGTGGCATGAAGGTACTCAACGGCGACAAGCTTGCCGATATTGATCCCGCCGCCTACGACAAAGTCAGTGTCAACAATCAGCTGCGCACGACGCTGAAAGAATTAATCGCCGGCTTGAATTTACACAGTCCGGATCGAGCCTTGCGTCTGGCGGCGGTCAATGAATTGGTCGGTGATGTGACACCCGAGAAACTGGCGTTGTTCAATCAGTTGCTTACGCAGGAAAAAGATCCCGAGATAGCCGAAGTCATGCAGGTGGCGATTGCTATCGCCGATCTCGATGGAACGGATAGTCAGGCAAAGATTCAGGCGCTGCAACGCTTAAGCGATAGTTTGCGCCCGGAAGCCTATAACCGGATTAAAAGCCTGTTGGCGGAATCAGGCACGCAACCGGATTCTAGTGGTGTGATTGCAGCGGCCACGAAAGCTTTAAATAACATCGACAGCCGCCGCGAGCGCTATCGCTTTATCGAAACAACTATTTTTGGTTTGAGTCTGGGATCGATTTTATTATTAATTGCCATTGGCCTGTCGATCACTTTTGGCGTGATGGGCGTGATCAATATGGCGCACGGTGAATTAATGATGCTGGGTGCCTATACCACCTATCTGGTGCAGGCGGCATTACCCAATGCCATCGATTATTCCTTGTTTATCGCAATACCATTGGCATTCCTGATATCAGGTTTGGTCGGAGTTGCCATTGAGCGTGGCGTGATTCGTTTCTTATACGGTCGACCATTGGAAACCTTGTTGGCAACGTTCGGTATCAGTCTCATCTTGCAACAGATCCCGCGCACCTTTATCTCGGCGCAAAATGTCACGGTGCAAAATCCCTCCTGGCTGAGCGGCTCCTGGGCCATCAATCCCGCATTATCGATTACCTATAATCGCTTGTTTATTTTTGGTTTTGCCATCGTGGTGTTCTTTGGTCTGCTCGCCATAATGAAAAAGACCAGCCTGGGTTTACAGGTGCGTGCGGTGTCGCAGAATCGTGCGATGGCCAAGGCCATGGGTGTGCGCACTGAATGGGTCGATGCACTCACGTTTGGTTTGGGATCGGGTATCGCCGGAATTGCCGGGGTCGCGTTAAGTCAAATCACCAATGTTGGCCCGAATCTGGGACAAGGTTACATCGTTGACTCGTTCATGGTGGTGGTATTTGGTGGCGTGGGTAATGTCTGGGGGATGCTGGTGGGATCTTTGTCACTGGGTACAGTGAGTAAATACCTGGAACCATGGAGTGGCGCAGTGTTGGCGAAGATTTTCATCCTGATATTTATCATTCTGTTTATTCAAAAACGGCCGCGCGGATTATTCCCGCAGAAGGGCCGCGCGGCCGAGGCTTAATACATGACACGTCAACCGCTTATCCTGCATCTGATCCGCGATGATCGCGGTGGTCAGATATTTATTGGTCTTTTAGTGGCGACATTGTTGTTGGTATCGATTTCTAATTTACTCATGCCAGCTGATTCGGTATGGCATCTATCGACCTATGCAGTGACCTTGCTCGGTAAGTATTTGTGCTATGCGTTGCTGGCGATTGCACTGGATTTGGTTTGGGGCTATTGCGGTATTTTAAGTTTGGGCCACGGTGCGTTTTTCGCGCTGGGGGGGTATGTGATGGGCATGTACCTGATGCGGCAAATTGGTGAGCGTGGCGTTTACGGTAATGCTAACTTGCCTGACTTCATGGTGTTTCTGAACTGGAAAGAATTGCCGTGGTACTGGTTTGGTTTCGAACATGCCTGGTTTGCTGCGTTGATGATCGTGGTGGTGCCCGGTATGCTGGCGTTCGTGTTTGGCTGGCTGGCGTTTCGCTCCCGTGTCACCGGCGTGTATTTGTCGATCATCACACAAGCATTAACTTATGCGTTGATGCTGGCGTTCTTCCGCAATGAAATGGGGTTTGGCGGCAACAATGGGCTGACGGATTTCAAGGATATCATTGGCTTTAGCCTGCAATCCGATAGCACCCGTATTGGATTATTTGTTGCCAGCGGCGTGGCACTGCTGCTGGGATATTTAGTAGCACGTTATATTGTTACTTCCAAATTTGGACGGGTGATTATTGCGATCCGCGATGCAGAAAGTCGTGCACGCTTTGTCGGTTATAAAGTCGAAAGTTACAAATTGTGGTTGTTCGTGGTATCAGCAGGTTTGGCGGGGATCGCGGGTGCATTGTATGTGCCACAGGTTGGTATCATTAATCCCAGTGAATTCCAGCCGTTGAATTCCATCGAATTGGCGATTTGGGTTGCGGTCGGTGGGCGTGGCACATTGTATGGTGCGGTTGCCGGTGCATTAGTCGTGAATTTTTCCAAAACATTTTTTACCGGCTTTATTCCCGAGGCCTGGTTATATGGCCTGGGTGCGATCTTCATTATAGTGACCTTGTTCATGCCCAAAGGTCTGGTGGGATTGATCAAGCAACGGGTTGTGCCGGTTAAAGCCGCAGGTGCCGCATGAACAGGTTAAGTAAAATGTCGGCCTGGTTTCGAACTGAAAGTGCTGCGCCCAATGGTTTTGTACCTGCCGGAGCTCCGCAGGATTTTGGATCGCACCTGCTGCGTGAAGGTGAGATTGATACCAGTCATAAAGTTATTTTGTATCTGGAAGGGGTCAATGTCAGTTTTGATGGCTTCAAGGCACTCAACAATCTGACGTTGTATATCAATGATGGTGAGCTGCGTTGCATTATCGGTCCCAATGGCGCAGGCAAAACCACGATGATGGACGTCATCACCGGCAAGACACGACCCGACAGCGGACAAGTCTATCTTGGACAGACGATGGATCTGACGCAAATGTCGGAACATGAAATCGCTTCTGCTGGTATTGGAAGAAAATTCCAGAAGCCCACCGTCTTCCCTGAGCATACCGTTTTCGAAAATCTTGAATTGGCCATGCATACCGACAAGCGGGTGTGGCCATCGCTAATAGCACGCTTATCGTTGCAGCAACGCGATCGTATCGATGAAGTATTGAATACGATCATGTTGGGCGAGCATCGTACCCAACGTGCTGCACGTTTATCGCATGGGCAAAAACAGTGGCTGGAGATCGGCATGCTATTGATGCAGGACCCGCGTATTTTATTGGTGGATGAACCGATTGCCGGCATGACCCATCAGGAAACCGAACGTACCGCAGAGTTGTTGAGCTCACTGGCGGGTGAACGTTCGGTGGTGGTCGTAGAGCATGATATGGAATTTGTCCGTTCAATTGCACGCACCGTGACGGTGTTACATGAGGGCAGTGTGCTGGCTGAAGGCAGCATGGACGAGGTACAGAATAATCCGCGGGTGATTGAGGTGTATCTTGGGGAATAAATGCTAAATATTAAAGCACTGAATCAATTTTACGGTGAAAGCCACACCCTCTGGGACGTCAATCTGGATGTGCCGGATGGATCCTGTGTGTGTTTGATGGGACGCAATGGTGTGGGCAAGACAACGTTGTTGAAAACCATCATGGGCTTATTACCGATAAAATCCGGTGCGATGGAATATTGCGGTCAGTCGATTGCTAATATTGCCGCTGAGCAGCGTGCCCGGATCGGTGTCGGTTATGTACCACAAGGCCGGGAAATCTTTCCGCTACTGACCGTAGAAGAGAATTTACAAATTGGGTTATCGGCACTGGGGAAGAATAAACGGCGCATTGCCTCACGCATTTTTGAATTGTTTCCGGTCCTGAAGGAGATGCTGGGACGGCGCGGCGGGGATTTATCCGGTGGCCAGCAACAGCAATTGGCGATTGGCCGGGCCTTGACGCTGGATCCTAAAATGCTGATCCTCGATGAGCCGACCGAGGGTATACAACCCAATATCGTGCATGAGATCGGCAGTATTATCATGCAATTGAATCAACAGGACAACATGACGGTATTACTGGTAGAACAGAAACTGCCGTTTGCACGGCGGGTTGGCAAGCAGTTTGTGATTATGGACAAGGGCCGCAGCATGGCCAGTGGTGCAATGTCGGAATTAACCGATGGATTAATCCAGCAATACCTGACGGTATAGCGCCACATTGGTATTTGTATTTATTGTTTAAGCCGCTGTTGCAATATTTTTACATACGGCCGGAGTTGCTGCATTTCCTTTTCAGTAATTTTACCCATGTCGCCGTAACCGCTCTTTTCAAAAAACTCCCTGCCAGGTCCGCTAGCGGTAAATTCCAGCATAGCCTCGCGTAACGCTTTATATTCTTTTTCAGAGATTGTCGGACTGGCCATAAACATCATGTGCGGGACCGGTTCGGTGCTGGCTAAAATCGTCAGCTTATTTTTTATCTCCGGCGACATTGATTCAAATACCGCTGCAGAAGTAATAGCCGCATC
>JAHECZ010000041.1:0-8019 GCA_024641475.1 Gammaproteobacteria bacterium | reverse complement strand
TAAGACGATACTATTTGTTGTTAATGCGTTGATGCAACAGTTTGACGTACGGCTGTAGCTGTTGCATGTCCTTATCCTGGATTTTACCCATGTCTCCATATTTGCTTTTTATGAAAAATTCATGACCTGGTCCGTTAGCGGTGAACTGTAACATCACTTTGCAAAGGTCAGTATATTCCTGTTCAGGTAATTTTGGGCTCGCCATAAACATGACATATGAGAGACTTTTAGTTTTGGTTAATACAGTCAAGCCTGCGCGTTTATCAGGCGGAGTCGCATCATAGATGCCTCCTGAGACAATGGCGGCGTCGGCTTTGCTGGAACTGAGCGCATGGATGGCATTGTTATGCGATGGTGTGTATTCCACGCGGATATTCTTGCCAGGTATCAATCCATGTTCTTGCAGCAAACTTTCACCCAGAATGGTGATAATGGCCGTTGCTTCGGGCATGGCAATCACATGGTCTTGCAGATCGTGCAGTGTGCGAATTGTACTGTCCTGGCGGATTAATACATACCCGCGTAATTCGCGGTTCATGAGGCTGACGCGACGGTAGCCGGATTCATTTTCTGCAAGTGCCGCCATGTGTGGCGCTGTGAAGTACAAGTCATATTCATACGCCGCTGCGCGTTGCATATATGTTTCATAATTCGGTGCGGTGAGCAGAATGACAGGGCGATGCAACCTTGTCTGAAGATAGTCGCGCAATGGTGCAAACAGGGTTACCAGACGTTCCGTGCTTAGTGAGGGAAGCAGCCCGACACGCAGCGGTGGCGGGTTGCTTTGTTCTACCGTGCCAGCACTGCCTGTGACAGTCACAAGAATGCAAACCAGCAAGATCGATTGCAGTTTAGACGCCATAAATTATTCCTTATAATCTTTTTTATCCAGTTGCAAATGTGGTGGCTCGGCGCTGGGTTTATGCAAATGATAACCCTGTACCATATCAACACCAAAGTCACGCAACATGCGGAAGGTCGCTTCGGTTTCGACGAATTCGGCGACTGTTACTTTATTCAGGCCGCGCGCGACATTGACGATGGCTTTGACGAATACCTGATTATCCGTGTCACTGGATAAGTCACGAATAAACTGGCCATCGATCTTCAGTACGTCGGCACGTAAATGTTTGAGATAAGTGAACGAAGAAAAACCGGAGCCAAAATCATCCAGACAGACCCGGCAACCGGTTTGTTGCAAGGATTCGATAAAACGTTGTGCATCATGCAAATCCGAAATGGCGGCAGTTTCGGTGACTTCCACCAGCAGTTTTTGTGGCGAGACGGTATAGAATTCCAGTTGTTCGGCGATGTATTGTGGCAAGGAAGGATCATCAAAGGATCGTCCCGAAATATTGATGGAAACCGGCACATTGGGGAAGTTCGGTACATTCGCGATTAAGGCGATGCTGTTGCGGATCACCCAGCGATCGATATCGAGAATTTGACCACTCTTTTCTGCAAACGGAATAAAACGGCTCGGCATGATTATTTCATGGACTTGTTCTTCATCCTGCATGCGTACCAGCACTTCGATATGGGCAAGTAAACCGGTCTGCGTGGAATAAATACCCTGGTAGTGCAGGCGAAATAAATCCTTTTCCAATGCTGTAGCGATACGGTTAACCCAGGACAAGCGGTCGATCATCAGGCGCGATGTGTCGAGTTCAGACCGATACAAACGCCAGACATTTTTGCCGGCCTGTTTTGCCATGTACATGGCCGCATCGGCGCGGGCGATAAGATCTTCCTGTTCTGTGGCATGCTGTGGATACAGGGCAATCCCGACACTGGTGGTTAAGCGGAGATTACGGCCTTCAAAGCGAAACGGGATTTGATAGATGGCGCGGATGATCCGTTCGGCGAGTTGCTCGGCTTCTTTTTGACTGGCATCCGGCATTAATATCGCAAATTCATCACCACCGAGGCGGCTTAAGAATTCGGAGTGACGTATCAAGGTGCTGGTTTCGTGGCCGACCCGGATTAACATGGCATCGCCCGCACGATGGCCATAGGTGTCATTGATATATTTGAATTCATCCAGATCAAAAAATAACAGGGCCCCGGTGGCTTTGCGGCGTGCTGCGCTGCTCATGGCACGATGCAATTCATCTTCAAAGCGGCGGCGATTGTGCAGGCCGGTGAGTGGATCACGTTCGGCCAGATAGATAAGTTGTTCTGCTGTCTGGCGTTCCCGCGTGACATCTTCGTAGATCCACAAACGGCCCAGAAAGCGTCCATCCGGATCCCGCACCGGGTATGATAATTGGGTAAGTACCCGCCCATCCGACATACCCACTTCGAGTGTCTCGCTGACTTCATGTGTGCCGGGAACATCCAGAATAAATTTGGAAAAATGATCAGGCTGGGCCAGCATGTTGGTGGAATGTTTCAGCGCTTCTGAAGTTGGCTTGCCGGCCAATTCAATAGATGGATCGATCATCCAGATGTGAGTAAAGGCAGGATTGTAGTACGCCACTCGTTTGTCAGCGGTCTCAAACAGAATGCCCAGATTCATTGCGCCCAGCAAGGCAACCATGCGTGCCTGCTCTTGTTGTGAGTGTTGCAATAGCCGCCGTTGTTGTTCTTCGGAGTTGCGTAATTCGGTTATTTTTTTATAGAGCGCATCCTCGGCCTGGATTTGCTCGGTGATGTCGCGAATACTGCTGCGAATGCCGATATATCCACCCTGGCTATCATAGATGGGCTGCCAGGCGGCATGTGCCCAAAAGACAGTCGCGTCTTTGCGAATGACACGGAACCGTGCGGTACCGGTGTTGGCGCGTTGGGTGATGGCATAGTTATGTTGTGCCTGGCTCTGGTCTTCAGGATGCACGATGGCAAATGGAAAATTTTCCATGTGCATACACTCTTCAACGCGATACCCTGTCATCCTTTCCACAGAGGGATTGATCCAGATTAAATTGTAATCCGGGCCATACCAGCTTTCCCAATCATAGGTGTAATCGGCAATCGCGTGGAAGCGCGCCTCATTAGCGCTGAGCTGCTCTACGCGTGAGTGCACCGCCTGCGACATGGCGTTAAATGTTGCTGTCAGCTGACCAATTTCATCGCGGCTGCGTACCGGTAAGGATACAGTGAAATCACCCTGGGCAATCTTGTCGCTGGCCTGAATCAACGCGCCCAGATGCCGGGTTAGCCAAATACCCAGGGCCGTGAGCATGAGGACCGATAAAAGAACTTCAATTGCGGCGATCACCAGGCTTTGCGTCAACAGGTGTTGTTTTGCCTTGTGCAGGAAGCTTGTCGATATGCCGAATCGTAAAGTGCCATATTGGGTGTGGGCGATGTGGATGTTCAGGCTGGTGTCGAAGCGATGCGCCGGATCATCCAGATCGTTTAACAAGTTGGATTCGATCGGTGGCAAGGGTTGGGTCATATCCCAGCCACTGCTGACGATGGGAGTCTGGCTATCATCAAACAGCACTAAATAGACAATACCATCCAGACGCCGGCTTTTATCCAGAATTTCCTGCAGCGTGGCATAGTCACGCTGTACCAGTGGCGCAGCCAATGCGGTATTTAACAGATGTGACAGCTCTTCCTGGCGAACGGTCGACAGTTCCAGCAAGTTATTTTGCATGCGGTGCAGACTATTCCCGACCAGAATCGAGAGCATCACGACTTCTACCACCACACTGGCTAGAATGAGTTTCAGACGTAAGCTATTGCGCAAACGAGGCAGCACGCGGGAGGTTGGCCTTCAATTAATTCATTATCCAATGCGATGCGCGGTAGGGGCTGGAGCGTGCATCAGTGATTGCTAATCCTGTTAAGGATAGATGAGGCTTTAATGATTGCAAGGTATTGTTTTAAAATGTTATTCGCGTGTATTCAATCCAAACTGAACCTCGCGATGACGTAAAATTAGACAGGCTGAAATGATGGGTAAGAACAGACAATTAGTGCTCGTATGTCTCTGGGTCGCGGCCATGATGCCCGTGTTGGCGGCTGAGGCAAACTGGATCGAAGGCAAATGGGCGCAAAGCTTTGATCCGGCCGGGTCGTCACAGGACTTTTTGGAGTTTTTACCCAATGGGGATGTCTACAATATTGACGCAAAGGGCAAACGTATTGGTGGGATGTATGTATTGGCCGATGATCGCGTCACCACGGTATTCAGTCAAAATGGCAAAGACGTGATTGCCACTTTTTTCTTCGACGCGCAGCATCAGGAGTTACGCATCGTGACGCATCGCAGCGGCAAGGAAACCTTGTACCGTAAAGTTCCCGTACACGGCAAGCGGCCATGAAACGCAGCATTTTTTCCATCGCGGAATCACCGGCGCATCCGGATTTCGCCGGACTGTATGCCAGGTTGGGATTGCAGGAATTCAGGCTGACATCAATGCGCAAGGCATTGCAGGAGCTCAAACAAACGACTCCCGATATCGTCGTCGCCGATTTTATTTACGGCTATGGAAATAACTATGCCGGGGTGAATATCAGTAATCTCGATGTTTTTCTATATAGCCTGCAACGGCATGCGCCGGATACCAGGATAATCGTATTGGTGGAAAAATCCGAACGGCACTACGTCGATAAACTTGCTGAAATATTACCGCTGCATGCTGTGCTGATTTATCCGATTAGCGAAGCCGCCATGCAGAGCGTGTTAGAATAAGCCTGCCATGTTAATTATAAATCGCCACCTTACTATCCCGGATAACGAGATCGAACTGACTGCCGTGCGCTCCCAGGGTGCGGGCGGTCAGAACGTCAACAAAGTCGCATCGGCGATTCATCTGCGCTTCAATATCGCCGCGTCATCATTGCCCGACCTGTACAAACAACGCTTGCTGGAATTATCCGATCAACGAATCACCAAGGACGGCGAGATTGTCATCAAGTCACAGGACTATCGCAGTCAGGAGCAGAATAAAGAGGCGGCGCTGGCACGACTGCAGGCTTTAATAAAAAGCGTGGCTATAGTACGTAAAAAACGTCAGGCGACCAAACCCAGCAAGTCGGCCAAGCGCAAACGCATGGATAGTAAAAACCTGCGCGGCAAAGTGAAAAATTTGCGTCAGCGGGTGAAACATCACGATGAATGAATTATTCATTTTCCGTCATTCCCACGAAGGCCGGAATGACGAATTACACATTCCAAGGATATGACAGTGACCGTACGTATGATCAAACAATTTATTCAGGCCCAGGCGGTATCAGAAGGGGCCGGTGTGACGGTGCATCGCACCATCGGTACGCCCGCCTTGCGCCATCTGGATCCTTTTTTGATGCTGGATTATTTCAACAGTGACAATCCGGATGATTACATCGCCGGATTCCCGGATCATCCGCATCGCGGTTTTGTTACGTTAACTTATATGCTCGACGGTCACATGTTGCATCGCGATAGCATGGGCAACGAAGGCGATCTGCGCTCCGGTGGCGCACAATGGATGAAGGCCGCCAGTGGTGTGATCCATTCGGAGATGCCCAGGCAGATCGACGGCTTGATGCGCGGTTTTCAATTGTGGATCAACTTGCCGGGTAGTGAAAAAATGAGCGCGCCTGGTTATCAGGAATATTCTCCCGAAGCACTGCCCGTTGTGCAGACAGCGGATGCCAAGGTGAAAGTATTAATCGGTGCATACCAGAATACTCCGGGCCCGATAGTCGATCCGATTACCAGCGTGCATTATCTGGATGTGACATTGCAAGCGCACGCGACGTTTGATTTTGCGCTGCCGACAGAATTACAGGGTTTCATTTATGTTTTTGAAGGTGACGCAAGTGTGGCGGGTACAAATTTGCCAACGCACAGTTTTGCGGTACTGGCGGAAGGGGACTCACTTGCAGTGCGAGCTGGTGCGGATGGTGCACGTTTTATTCTGGTCGCCGGTAAACCATTGCGCGAACCGATTGTGCAATACGGACCATTTGTCATGAACAGTCGCGACGAAATCAATCAGGCGATCAATGATTACAACAATGGCACATTGGTGCAACAGCGTGCGGCAATGATCCGTGATTAGTTTATTACGGTAATTCCAGACGTTTTCCCGATCGCAGCAAGTCAGCAAAAACATCAGCAGCGACGGGTCGGCTGAAATAATAACCTTGTATCTGATCACATTGGCTGGCATGCAGGTATTTCACCTGTTCAACCGTTTCGACCCCTTCGGCGACGATCTGCAGATCCATACTGGCACCCAGTGCAATGATCATGCGCACAATGGTTTCATCATCCTTGTCACCGGGAATATCACGAATAAACGAACGATCGATCTTGAGTGAGTGAATGGCAAAGGATTTGAGATAACCCAGCGACGAATAACCTGTGCCAAAATCGTCGATGGCGATACGAATGCCTGAACGCGACAATTCTGCCAGCATGTCGGCGGCGGCATCGATGTTATCCATAATGGCCGATTCGGTGAGTTCCAGTTCCAGCAAACGTGGCGGCAGCTCATATCGTTGTAACGTGGTTTTAATTTTGGTGACCAGATCCTTTTGGCGAAATTGTCGCGTTGACAAATTAATCGCCACGCTCGATACCATTATACCTTGCTCGCGCCATTGCTGTAGTTGTGCGCAGGTCTGTGCCAATACCCAATCACCAATCGGCAAGATCAATCCGGTTTCTTCTGCCACAGGAATAAATTCCATAGGGCTGACCTTGCCTAATTCTGGCGAATCCCAGCGTAGCAGCGCTTCGGCACCGACAATGTTGCCGTTGTGCAAACCCACTTTGGGTTGATAGTGCAGCGCGAATTCCTTGCGTTGTATCGCCTGTTTCAAACCATTTTCGAGTTGCACCCGCCGTTGAATGGTCTGCGACAGATCACTGCTGAATACTGTGAGGGCGTTACGACCTGCCCCTTTGGCGTGATGCAGGGCCAGATCAGCATGGCGTAACAGCAAACTGGCGGAATCACCATCGACGGGAAATACCGCAATCCCCAAACTGGCACCAATCTCGATGTGGTCATTCACCAGCGCAAACCCCAGCGCGAGATTTTGCTGTACAGCTCGGCCGAGTTGTTCTGCCTGGCTGACATCAGATGGATTGAGTAATACAGCGAATTCATCGCCACCGAAGCGGGCGACCAGTGATGCCGGTAGTGTGTCAGTAATTCGCCTGGCAACATTGACGAGCAGCAGATCGCCGCGCTCATGACCGAATACGGCATTGATATTCTGAAAGTGATCCAGATTGATGAGTAACACGGCCAGGCTGGAACCATCTGCTGGTGCGTGCTGGATTGCCACATCAAGCTGTTCTGCAAATTTTTTGCGATTGGGCAGGTCCGTCAAATCATCATGCAGCAGCATGTGTTGAATTTTGTCAAAAGGCAGACGAATCGCTTCAGCGTAGATGGATCGGTACAGATAATAATACGCGACGACCTTGTAAAGGTGACCAAGCGTGTTGGCCGAATCACCGGCACTGACATAAACGGTGAAAAACAATTCACCAACGGCCAACAATAACAAGGCCAGCAGCAAGCTGCGAAAATCACAGTTGGTAACAACGTGGCGACGCAGATATAACACCACGGCACTGCCCAGATAGACGGCAAAATAGCTCCACTCCAACACGATTTTGAGTGGCGTCAGTCCCTGTCCTGGAATAAATGTTAAAGGTAATTCATTCAGGTGAATTAATGAAAAACCCCCTGACAGCGCCACCATGGTGATGGTGAGTACGACGCCAAGATTGCGTTGGTGGTGACTTAGTGAACCTTTATCCGGCAAGAGCACATAGAGTAATAAACCGATCGCAATGGCGGCGCGTCCATACAACCAGAACACGATAGATTTGTGTGGCGAATTGGCACTGAAAAAATCCGGCATGCCGACATTGGAGAGCAGATGCAGCATGTCGAACAAGCCTGCTGCCAATGCCGCGTAGCCCAACAGGATCGTACGCGGTGAGCGGTGCGTATTATGCTCGCCATACGCAGTAAAGAAGATCAGTGAAGATACAATCACTGCGAAGGTTTCCATCACCGTATGGGCGATGGCATAGGCCCCGGGTGGAAAGACGAACTG
>JAHECZ010000040.1 GCA_024641475.1 Gammaproteobacteria bacterium | reverse complement strand
CCTAACAGTTATTGAACGGCCCCATCCGTAATATATTACGGTCGTGGCTGTCTATATTGATGACAGTATAGTTGAAATAGTCCATCTAACCTCCTGTTTGCTTTTATCAGAATTCCATTTCCCTGATTTTAATCTGCATAATTAGACGGCCATGGCCGTGTTGGATCGTGCGGGGACAGACTTAAGTCTGTCCCCAAGTAACATATTAACTATTTAATGATCGCCCACCATCCACCACCAACACCTGCCCGGTCATGTACGGTGCGTCGTTGATTAAAAATAGAATGGTGCGGGCGATGTCGGCGGGTTCGCCTTTGCGCTTCAGAAAGGTGCGCGACAGGATGCGTTGTTTGGTGACTTCGTCCATCGGTTCGGGCCAGAGGATCGCACCCGGTGCCACGGCATTCACGCGGATATTCGGCCCGAGTTCACCCGCCAGTGCTTTGGTCAGCATGACGAGACCGGCTTTGGCAATGCTGTATACCGGATAATTCTTCAAGGGTCGTTCGGCATGGATGTCGACAATATTGATGATGCAGCCCTTGCTCAATTGCAGCATCGGCGCGGCGGCCTGGCTGAGAAAAAACGGTGCCTTGAGGTTGGTGCCGATCAAGTCATCCCAATCTTCTTCGGTAACACCACCTGTCGCGGTGGCGTAAAAACTGGAAGCGTTGTTGATTAATACATCCAGGCGTTGCCATTTACCGTGGGCTTCCTGAATCAGGGCGGGCAGTGCGGCCGGGGAGTGTAAATCGGCCTGAACCAGCAACACCGAATCGGCGCGCAGTGCATTGAGCTCCTGCTGCAATTGTTGGGCGGCGGCACGCGAACTGCGATAGTGCAGGACGATGTTCATCCCGGCGGCGTGTAATGTGCGGGCGGTATGTGCGCCGATGCGATGTGCGGCGCCGGTGATCAGAACCACTTTGGCTTGGGTCATATGGTATGCTTGGCTGGTGTTCCCGGAGTGACACTGTAACGCAAATTGATCCGTAAACCCACTGTTGCCGATGGTTTCTCATGTCGAATCCCACCCCGCATAACTCAGCTGATATCTCCCCGATCGAGGTGCAACGCAGTATGCAATTGCAAGCACAGTTGCGGCAGTCGATTGCCGCGGCGAAGGGCGCGTTACGTCTGGATGAATTTATCCAGCAGGTGCTCTATACCCCGCAATCAGGCTATTACAGTGCGGCGACAACCATATTCGGACGCGAGGGTGATTTCATTACCGCACCGGAAATCGCCCCCCTGTTTGCGCAATGCCTGGCGCGTTGGTGTGCCGCCATCTTGCCTGCGTTATCGCAACAACATATTTATGAAGTCGGCGCCGGTAGTGGCGCACTGTTAGTTGAAGTGCTGCTGGCATTATCGGCGCACGACTGTTTACCCGCGCACTATTACATCGTCGATATCAGCCCAACGTTGCGCGCGCAACAACGCGCACGCCTGCAAGCAACTGCACCGGAACTGCTTGCGCGGGTCAGTTGGCTGGACAGTCTTCCGGATACAATCACCGGCATCGTGCTCGCCAACGAATTACTCGATGCCATGCCGGTGCGGCGTTTTGTGCGTGACACCAACGCGGTGCTGGAACAAATGGTGGTCTTACGCGATGATCAATTGGTTATCGAAAACTGCACAACACACGATGCACGTTTGTTGGCGCGTATCGCCGCGATAGAAGCGCAACAAGGTGAACCGTTGGCGGCAGGCTATTGTTCCGAAATCAATTTTGCTGCCGAAGACTGGTTAAACCATACCGCGGCAAGTCTGCAACACGGCGCGCTGTTGTTGATCGATTACGGCTATCCGCGATCGGTGTATTATC
Source organism: Gammaproteobacteria bacterium (assembly GCA_024641475.1). Taxonomy (GTDB): domain Bacteria; phylum Pseudomonadota; class Gammaproteobacteria; order UBA6429; family Thiohalophilaceae; genus JACQBC01. Next base: position 21,312 of record JAHECZ010000040.1, on the reverse strand, counting down.
ACCCGCAACGGCGCAGTGGTACGCTGGTCTGTCATCATCGGCATACGGTGAATACCGATCCGCTGCAACATATCGGATTGCAGGACATCACCGCTTTCGTGGATTTTTCGGCCATGGCACAGGTGGCGCAGCAGGCGGGTTTAACACTAGACGGCTTTACTACGCAGGCACATTTTCTGCTCGATTTGGGCATCCTAAATTTGATCGGGGCACGCATGACGGCCGATCCAACCCAGCAATTGCAATTGGCAGGGCAGGTCAGACGACTGACCATGCCCTATGAAATGGGTGAGGCTTTCAAGGTGTTGGCGGTGAGTAAAAATTTGCAGACAGGTGTACCCGGTTTTGGGTTTCGTAATCGTATCGAGGAATTGATCGGTCATGAGTGATACCCCACGCGATAAATTATTTTCACAACCACGCGATATGATCGTCGATTTTGTCTTCGACGAACAGGTCGTGCGAGTGTTCTCCGATATGATTCGTCGCTCAGTACCCGGTTACGAATCGATTATCACCTTGCTGGGTTTATTCGCGCAGGAATATGCCCGTCCCCATACCCAACTGTATGATCTGGGTTGCTCAACCGGTGCGGCGACGCTGGCATTGCGCCGGCGCTTGAGTCAACCCGGTTGCCGGATCATCGCGGTGGATAATTCCGCGCCGATGGTCGAGGCTTGTCAAATTAATATTAATGCAGACAAAAGTTCTGCGCCGGTCGAGGTTGTCTGTGCCGATATCCAGGATGTACAGATAACGAATGCAGCCGTGATCGTGCTGAACTTCACATTGCAATTCATCGCGCTGGAACAACGTGATGAATTTTTGCAAAAGTTATACGCGGGGTTAAACCCTGGCGGGGTGTTGCTGCTGGCAGAGAAAATTTGTTTTACCGATCCAGCCGAGCAGCAATTCCAGGAAGGTCTGCAACTGGCCTTCAAAAAAGCCAATGGCTACAGTGATCTGGAAATCAGCCAGAAGCGCAGCGCGCTGGAAAAAGTCTTGATCCCTGAATCCATCGAACAACATCGCGCACGTTTGTTACGCTGTGGTTTTCGGCAGGTATACGTCTGGTTCACGGCGTTTAATTTTATTGCGTTGGCCGCCATCAAATGATCGCTTACAGTGTGTTGCAGGAGTGGCTGGCGCAACGCGGCCATGCCGACTGGGCCAATCATATCCAGACACTCATACAACAACGCCTGCAACCGGAATTTCACGGTGACTTTGCCAAATGGCAAAGCGCACTGGCTGCTCTGCCAGTGATTGAGCCCGATTCAATCGACTTGAATAGCGCGGCTATTCGCGTCGGCCATGCCGCACAACTGACTCCCAACCAGCGTGCGCAATTAAAACAACAACTGCAGCTGTTGCATCCCTGGCGCAAAGGACCGTTTGATTTATTCGGTGTGTATATCGATACCGAGTGGCGCTCCGACTGGAAATGGGATCGCATCGTGCCGCACATCACACCATTGACGGGTCGTACGGTGCTGGATGTGGGCTGTGGCAGCGGTTATCACTGCTGGCGCATGGCCGGTGCCGGTGCGCAACAGGTGATCGGTATCGAACCGATGTTGTTATATGTGATGCAATTTCAGGCACTGCAATTTTATTTGCAACAACCACAGGTACAGGTATTGCCGCTCGGCACCGCCGATATGCCCGCGCAGTTAGGTTTGTTTGATACCGTTTTCTCGATGGGATTGCTCTATCATCAGCGTGAACCGCATGAACATTTGCGCGCGCTGCAACAATGGCTGCGTCCCGGTGGTGAGTTGGTGTTGGAAACCCTGGTCATTGATGCGGCACACGGTGAACTGCTGATACCCGCAGGGCGCTACGCCAGCATGCGTAATGTATGGGGTATTCCCAGTATCGACAAACTGCTGAGCTGGATGGCAGAGTGTGGCTATCAACACAGCCGCTGCGTGGATGTCGCCGTGACAACCGTGCAGGAACAACGCCCGACAGCGTGGATGACATTTCAGTCACTGGAACATTATCTCGATCCCGCCGATAACACCCGGACGCTGGAAGGTCATCCCGCGCCGCGGCGCGCAACCGTCATTGCGCAAAGTCCGGGATAAACACACGGGAATAATTACTGATACACTATGACCATGATGGAGTTGGCGCACGCACAGGCAGGGATGTCGTGATCATGCTGAATACACAACGCAGGATCTATCTGATTACGGTCTTGGCCGCCTTGCTGGCAGGCGCAGCCGCGTATGGCGTGCGCATGTTGTATGAAAGTGGCCATGTACGGTTTAACTATCCCAGCACGTTGCGCTTCCCGATCCGCGGTATCGATATTTCACACCATCAGGGCAAAATCGATTGGCAGGCGTTGGGCGAAGAGCAATTGCAATTTATTTATATCAAGGCCAGCGAAGGCGGCGACCACAAGGATCGGCATTTCAAAGCCAATTGGGACAACGCCGCGCGGCACGGCATGGTGCGCGGCGCCTATCATTTTTTTACTTTCTGCAAAGATGGAAAATCACAGGCATTGAATTACATCAATACGGTACCGGTGGAAGAACATATGCTCCCGCCGGTGATCGATATCGAATACGCCGGTAATTGCAAAACGCGTCCGGAGAGCAAGGCGTTATTGGCAGAACTACGCAACTTTGCTGTTGAAGTGGAGCGTACCTACCAACGTCGGCCTGTTTTTTATGTCACCGAGGAAATCTACGCCGATTACCTGCGTGGCACGATCAATGACTATCCGCTATGGATCCGTGATATCTATTTCGAACCAAGGTTTACCGATCGCGGCGAATGGTTGTTCTGGCAATTCGCCAACCGTGGCCGGGTCAAGGGGATTAATGGTCCGGTGGATCTGAATGTGTTCAATGGGAACAAGGAAGCCTTTGAGTTATTGCTGAAACCGGCGACAAGCTAACCATTTAACTCGTCGACCAATCCACCATTCCGGAAAAATACGTCAGCAACACCACACCACCGAAAATAATCCGATACCACGCGAAGGGAATAAAGGTGTGGTTGGTGATAAAACGCAACAAGGCCTTGACGGTTAACATCGCGGCAATAAACGACGCCACAAAACCGACGATAAACACCGGCAGGTTTTCGATATGCAACTGCGACCAGCTTTTATAAACATCGTACAGCGTTGCGGCGAACATCGTGGGAATGGCGAGAAAAAAAGAAAATTCCGTTGCCGCTTTGCGTGACATGCCAAACACCAGACCACCCATGATGGTCGCGCCCGAGCGCGATACGCCGGGAAACATCGCCAGCGACTGCGCAAAGCCGATTGGCAAGGCCTGCCGCCATGACATCGCTTCAACGGATTCAAAACGGATCTTATGTTGACGCTTTTCCAGATAGATAATGAGCACACCGCCGAGGATCAGTGCGCTGGCGACGGTGATGGGATTGAATAAATAGGTTTTAATCGCGTGATGAAACAGCAAGCCCAGCACCGCGGCAGGCAGAAACGCCACGATCAACAGCAGGGCAAAGCGTTGTTGTACCGGATCGCGTGTCAGGCCGGTGACCGCCTGGGTGAGGCGTACCCGGTAATCCCAACACACCGCCAGGATCGCCGCCAATTGGATCACGATCTCGAAGACCTTGCCCTGCGCATCGTTGAAGTTCAGCAGATCGCCGACAATGATCAGATGGCCGGTGGACGAGATGGGCAGGAATTCGGTCACGCCTTCGACGATGCCCAGTAGCAATGCTTTAAATAATAACAGTAAGTCCATAGTGGCCCCGGTGTAATCCAGCGCGCATCATACTCTGGAACAGATTGGCTTTTCAAACGCCATGCGTTGTCGCAGGTTAACGTAATCTTAACATTGATGTTCAGGTGAGTGGTTTTTCCAACTGATAATCGTCCATCACAAATCCGCCACCGATGTCGGTAACGATACTACCCACCGTGACAAAACCCAGACGAGTATACACAGCCAGTGCCAGTTGATTATGCCGGTTCACGGTCAGGCTCAATTTTACCAGTCCAAGTTCACGCGCTAACGCGCTGGCGTATTCCACCGCAGCGCGGGCATAACCCTGACCGCGCATATCCGCGCGCACATAAAGTTTACTCAGGAACAGACTGTGATCATCACGTGGCTGTATTGCCAGGTAACCGACGGTACGATCAGCAACTTCGATGAGATAGTAATGCAATTGCTGTTGTTGTATTTGTTGCGTGATGGCGCTGCCAGATTGAAACGTTGCGAGCATGTATTCCACCTGCGACTGACCGATGATCGCCGGGTAATATTCCTGCCAGATCTGCTGCGCCAGTTGGGAGACAGCGTTGATCTGTATCGAGTCTGTTACACGGGTAAGAATCATCGGTGGTATCAATCAAGACATCCAACGCGTATGGCCAACGGCCAGTCGATGCGCCGCGGTTGATCGGGGTCGCCCCACAATGATGCTAATTCAGCACTGAGTGCGAGCACCGGATCAATGCCGGTAGATTGTTGATAGCGACCCGTTGCCGACCAGCTGCGTAAATACCCTGACAGTTGCGCCAGGGTCCACTGTGTTTGCATTTGCAATTCCGGTGGGGTGATCTCGCGAAATGGAAACGGTAGCGTGCGGTATCCGCTGGCGACGATCTGCCGTTCCGGCGGCCAATAAGCACCAACCGTGTGCTCATAAAAATAATTAACACAGGTGTTAACAGTGTCACCCTCGATCGTGAACAGATTATAGGTCCACGCCGCCAGTATGCCATGCGGTGTTAACACGCGTCGCACCTCGGCATAGAAGCGCTCCAGATCAAACCAGTGCAGCGCCTGCGCAACGCAAATGAGATCGACACTTTGCGATTCCAGTCCAGAATTTTCGGCTGATGCAACACGATAACTGATGTTCGGACATACTGGTGCGGCATCGAGTTGCGCCGCGCTGATATCGGTGGCGATTACCCGGGTGAAATGCGCAGCCAAATCGACGCTTGCCTGACCACTGCCCGCGGCACAATCCCATGCCGTATTGTGATTCAATACTTGCGAAGCCAGCCATTGAAATAATTCTGCCGGATAACGTGGGCGATATTGCGCGTAATCGGCGGCAACCGGGGAGAAATGATCGGCAATGGGTTTGGACATGGCTGGGTCTCGCTACTTACATACTATTTGATTAATATAGCTGCTATTGGGCCGCGCCGGCCACACGCAAAATGAAACAGCGTGTGTGCCGTGCAAGGATAAAGTCTTCATGTTGAGTTAACCCGTCAGTATCTTACCCTAAGCAATCTCGTCAGATTACGCTATTCTTACAGTTGAGCGAGTATGACAACATTGGAACAGCATGTCGCTTTAATAACCATACAGGGTGAACAGAAGTTGAATCGATGTGGTGTTGCCAGACAGGGCAGGTCATTCAAAAGGAAGTGCCATATGGTAACTGTTAAAAAAATCGTACTGGATGTGCTCAAGCCGCATCATCCCTCGGCGTTGGAATTCAGCCTCGGCATTGCGAATCAAGGCCCGGATTATCGTGTGGCGATCACTGTGCTCGAGGTGGATGAAAATACCGAGAGCTTGCAAATCATCGTCGAAGGCAGCGCGATCGAATTCGAGGCCGTGCAAGAAGCCATCAATGCTCTGGGTGGCTCATTGCACAGTGTCGATGAAGTGATTGTGCAAAGTGAAACAACCAAAACCTAGGATCTGACGGATAATGAACCTGTGGCAACAGGCACAGTTTCTGCTGCATATCAGCCGCACCCACGGCATCATGCGACGTTATTTTGTCGTGAACGGTTTTGATGGCGCGCTCACGATGCTTGGTCTGATTATGGGTTTTCAGTTCAGCGCGCCAGCGAATCTCGCCGTCATCATCAATGCCTGTCTGGGCGCAGCGATCGCATTGGGTGTCAGCGGTATCAGTAGCGCCTATGTCAGTGAATCCGCCGAGCGCCGCCGCGACTTGACGCACCTTGAGGAAGCCATGGCCACCAACCTGAAGCACAGCGCGCATGGCGCGGCCGCCCGCTGGGTACCGATGTTGATTGCACTGGTAAATGGTTCCGCGCCCCTGGTGATCTCGCTGATCATTTTGATTCCACTCGGTCTGGCGCAGGCTGGCATGTCGTTGCCGTTGTCGCCACTCTTGCTGGCCATCAGCATCGCATTAATATTGATTTTTCTACTCGGGGTTTTTCTCGGGCGCATCGCTGGAATCTCCTGGTTGCGCAGCGGTGTGCAAACACTATTGGTGGCATTGTTAACTGCCGCACTTATCTATCTGTTTACCGCGTCGTAGTATGCCGCCACCCTTCGCCTGGCACACGATGTCGATCGATGCAGTCCTGACACAACTGCAAACCTCTGCTGCCGGTCTGCAGAGCGCAACCGTACTACAGCGCCAGGTAGAGTACGGTGCCAATGCAATGCCGGCAGGTCGGCGGCTTTCGATATTGCGCATTGTCCTGAAACAATTCACAGATTTTATGATAATGGTGTTGCTGATCGCCGCGCTGATCTCCGGTGTGGTTGGTGAACCCCAGGACACCATCGTGATTCTGATCATCGTGTTGCTCAATGCGCTGATTGGCACGGTGCAGGAATACCGCGCCGAACGTGCGGTGGCCGCATTGCGCAAGTTGGCTGCGCCCGAAGCGCACGTCATACGCGATGGTCAAACCATCAGCCTGGCGGCGACGGAGTTGGTACCGGGTGATGTGGTCTTGCTCGAAGCCGGCAACATTGTTCCCGCTGATCTGCGCCTGTTGGAAGTGGAAGCGTTGCAAGCCGACGAGTCGACCCTCACCGGTGAATCGCATCCCGTCGATAAAACAACCGAAACATTAACGGCGGTTGACTTACCAACTGGTGATCGTATCAATCTTGCGTACAAGAGCAGTGTGATCAGCCGCGGCCGTGGTACAGGCGTGGTTGTGGCAACCGGCTTACACACCGAAATTGGTCATATCGCCGCATTGCTGCAAAGTGAAGAAGGTGTGAAGACACCGCTGCAACAACGCCTCACACGTTTCGGCCGTTATCTGGCACTGGCGATTTTAGCGATCTGTGTGGTGGTGTTTGTTGCGGGTCTGTTGCAAGGGCAAGCAGTGATGTTGATGTTCCTCACTGCGGTGAGTCTGGCGGTAGCGGCAATTCCCGAAGCATTGCCGGCGGTGGTGACTATCTCGCTCGCCTTCGGTGCCAGTAAATTAATTCGCCATCAGGCACTGGTGCGCAATTTGCCGGCGGTGGAAACCCTGGGTTCGGTTACCTGTATCTGTACCGATAAAACCGGTACATTGACTGAAAATCGCATGACGGCCGAAATATTTTTCAGCAATGAGCAAAGCCGCGCAACATTGCCGGATGCCGCAACACAATCGCAACCGTGGTATGCCTTGGGTACGGCACTGGCGTTGAACAACGATGTAACGCACAAGAACGGACACCCCGCGGGTGAACCGACCGAACTGGCGCTGCATGCCGCCGCGCACCGGTTTGGTTTTGACAAAAGCGTATTGCATCCGCAACAACCGCGCCTCGCGATCCTTGCCTTTGATAGTGAACGCAAACAGATGACCACGTTGCATGCCAATACCGATGGCGTGATCGCCTATAGCAAAGGTGCGCCGGAAAAAATCATCGCGCAATGCACGCAGGTACTTTCGTCTGCCGGAGCGATGCAGATCGATCGTACTGCCATGCTGACACAAGCCGAAACATTGGCACACGAAGGTTATCGTGTATTGGCGTTCGCGCAACGCCAGTTCGATCAGCAACCGGAGAATATTACCGCAGAGTATATTGAACAGGATCTCACCTTTCTCGGTCTGGTGGCCTTGATCGATCCACCACGAGCGGAAGTGCCGCAGGCCGTGGCGGATTGTCTGAGCGCCGGCATTACGCCAGTGATGATCACCGGTGATCATCCGGGCACGGCCCTGGCTATCGCTAAACGATTAGGTATAGCAGATGGAAGTAACACTTTATTGACCGGTGCGGTACTGGCGCAATTGTCCGATGCGGAATTTGCTGCGACCGTGGAAACGCGGCGTATCTATGCGCGTGTCAGCCCGGAACAAAAGTTACGCATCGTCAAGGCATTGCAGAGTAATGGCGAATTTGTCGCGATGACGGGCGATGGTGTTAATGATGCGCCGGCACTTAAACGTGCAAATATCGGTGTGGCGATGGGACAAAAAGGTACCGATGTAGCACGCGAGGCCGCCGACATGGTGTTACTGGATGACAACTTCGCTACTATCGTGCACGCGATACGGGCCGGGCGGCGTATCTTCGATAACATTCGCAAGTTCATCAAATACACCATGACCTCGAACTCCGGTGAAATCTGGACCCTGTTTCTCGCGCCGTTTCTGGGCTTGCCGATTCCGTTATTGCCGATTCATATCCTGTGGATCAACCTGGTCACCGATGGTCTGCCGGGGCTGGCGTTTACCACCGAACCGGCCGAGCCAGGCATCATGCAGCGCGCACCGCGCGCGCCGGATGAAAGTATATTTGCGCATGGCATGTGGCAGCACATCGTGTGGATCGGCTTGCTGATCGGTGGATTGTCGATTACCGCAATGGCCTGGGCGATTGCTCGCGATACAGCGTATTGGCAGACTGTGGTGTTTACCGTGTTGACGCTGGCACAACTGTTCCATGCCCTGGCCATACGCAGCGAAACCGCCAGCTTGTGGCGAATCGGTGTGTTCAGTAATCCGCCCATGTTAGCTGCCGTGCTGCTCACCATCGTATTGCAACTGGTGGTGATCTATTTGCCGCTATGCAACGACATATTTCATACCCAGCCATTGCCATGGTTTGAGCTGCTGAATTGTGTTGCGATTGCCTCGCTGGTGTTGGTGGCGGTGGAGATCGAAAAGTGGCTGGCCCGGCGTGGCGTGATCTATGCAAACAGTTAGCCTGGTTGCATCCGGCGGTAACCAAGGTGCCAGCTGAATAGCTTTGTCACCAGGCTAAAATTCATAAGCAATGACTATTCCGCAGTTGTCCCTGAATTCGCATTGATTTAAATCACAAGTGCTGGCGTCGGTCTGCCGCAGCCGTTTGCGACAATATGTCGCAGTCGAATGTATGCGGTTATGGCTCGCGACAATATGTCACATTCCTGTTGCGGGAATAGTTTGGAACAATCCTGACTCTAGTTTCAGAAAACAAAATCCAAACGAGAGTGGGGTCGTCCGCATGCAAAAATTTCTTCGTAAGCCACTGGTTGCTACTGTGACCACGTTGTTTACCTTCAATGCTTATGCGGTGGGGGTGGCGACCGATGCGCAATTGGCACCGGTCAATGTCACCGCTACCTATGCGCCATTGGCGGCGGATATTCCCGCCAATACCGAAAGTAAAACGGCGGAAGAGTTGCGTGAGCAAAATCTGTTTAATCCGGAAGACGCCTTGCGCTATGTGCCGAATACCACGATCCGCAAACGTTATATCGGTGATCGCAACGCGCTGATCGGCGGCCGCGATTTCGGCCCGCTGCAACCATCACGCGCTTTGGTGTATGTCGACGGTTATCTGATCTCGAATTTTCTCGGTCGCTTCGATGCACCACGCTGGAATATGGTGAATCCCGAAGCGATTGAGCGTGTCGATGTATTGTATGGCCCGTTCTCGGCTCTGTTCCCCGGTAATTCCATTGGCACGACGGTAGTGATGACCGAGCGCAAGCCACAGGAACTGCATGGCAGTGCGCGTGTGACCAGCTATCGTGAACACCTTGATCTGTACGGCGATAGCGCCACGTATGACGGTAATCAATTGTCGGCCTATCTGGGTGGTACAACGAACGCAGGCATCTGGTCGTCGCTGTCACTGAATCATCAGGACTCACACGGTCATCCCATGTCGTATGCAAATGCAACGAAGACCAGCAGCGGTGCGGCAACTACCGTCAGCGGGATTCAATATGACACCGATCCGTATGGCAGTGCACGGGCCGAGTTCGGCGCGACGTCGATCGATCACACCATCCAGGACACCGCGAAACTGAAATTCGGCTATGCGTTCACGCCGACACTCGAAGGCGACGCACTGATAGGCTTGTGGAAAAATGACAGCACTGTCGATACGCGCACGTTCCTGCGTGATGGTTCCGGCAACGCGGTATGGAGCGGCCTGGTGACAGACGGCACCAACACCTACAACATTTCCAGCGCCGCCTTCGCGCCATCCATGCGCGAAGAAAATCATCGTCAGCTCGGTGCGACATTGAAAACCAAATACAGCAACGGCTGGAACGGCTCCGTCGTTGTATCGGATTATAAAATTGACAGCGATGCGGAACATGTCGCCAGTAACCCGCCATCGATTGCGATAAGTGGTGGCAGCGGTAGCGTGACGCATCGTGACGGCACCGGCTGGAATACACTGGAAATGCAGGCGCTGTACATTCCCAGTGCCGGTGATTTCGGTGATGGTCGCCACACACTGACGTTCGGATTGCATCGTAATGCGTATAGGTTGAACAGTTGGGTCAACAACGCCAGCGACTGGCGCAGTACGGAAACTACGTTAAGCCAGCGCTTCCTGGGTGAGACGGACGTGAATGCGGTGTATCTGCAGGATCAATGGCGCTTACGCGATGATTTGAAGTTGACTGCCGGTATGCGCAGCGAACGTTTCGAAGCGTCCAATGGATCGCAATTAGTTCGTACCAGCAGTTGTACGGCGGGCACGGCAATTACCTGTATCGATAACGGCGATGGTTCATTCAATAAAATTGTGACGTATGCCAGCCGTAGCCTCAACGGGGTGTCGCCGAAATTATCCCTGGCCTGGAATGCGCGTGAAGATGTCTTGCTCAAGGCGAGTTATGGTCGTGGTGTGCGTTTCCCCAATGTCGAAGAACTTTACAACGGTACGGTAACGGCTACGTCGGAAACATTGAACGATCCCAGCCTGCAAGCCGAACGCGCCGATGACATCGAATTATCAGCTGAAAAATTCTGGACACAGCAAAGCCTGCGTGTTGCGTTGTTCCATAATATGGTCACGGATGCCATTCTGCGTCAAAGTGACATCACGGTAACACCAACGATTACCAACGTGTCGAACGTCGACAAGGTGCGCACCTATGGCATCGAGTTGGTGTGGAAGGTAGAGGATCTCGCCGATGTCCATGGCTTGACGCTGGACGCCAACGCGGCATTGACCGATTCCAGAGTGGTCGAGAATAACAAGGATCCCGAATCAGTTGGCAAGTACTGGCTGCGCGTACCCAAAACACGCGGCAATGTGCTGCTCGCCTATCGTCCCGTCGCGCAATGGATGGGCAGTCTCGGCTGGCGTTATCAGGGCCGTGCGTACAACGACACCTATAACAGAGACATCAATCCGGATGTTTACGGTGGTGTATCGAGCGTCAACGAATTCGATGTGCGCGTCAGTTACAAGCCGCAACCCAAACTGGAATTTGCAGTAGGTGTGGATAATGTTACTGACAGCCATGCATATCAATACCATCCTTATCCGGGTCGCACCTTGTTCGCGGAAGTGCGCGCCGGATTATAAATCGGAGAATAAGGTATGCGCCGCTATCGTTGCCGTGAATTGTTGGTCTCTTGCCGAGGTGTGTGTGCGGTGTGGTTATTCATGGCAATAGCCATGCCGGTGTTTGCCGCACATGATCATGCGATGCAACATAGTGATGCGCAGAAAAACGCAGCAGCGCTGGCGATCTCCGCCAGCTTCGATGCACACGGGCGTGTATGGCTGGCGCGCGTGATCGATCAGCATGTGGTCGTGAGTCATTCCGATGATCTGGGTAAAACCTTCAGTATGCCCGTGCAAGTTAATGCCGTACCGGAAAAAATCAATCTGGGCGGCGAATATCGTCCCAAGCTGGTTGCGGCGGGTGGACGTATCTATGTTTCCTGGAACCAGGGTCTGCCACAGCGTTATTCCGGCAACATTCGATTTGCTGTATCAACAAACCAGGGAAAATCTTTTACAACACCACTGACGGTGAATGCCGATTCGGATCCGGATTCGTACAGTCATCGTTTTGATGCACTGAGCGCGGATGAGAATGGCAATGTGGCCATCGCCTGGATCGATAAACGCGCTGCGGTCGCGGCACAACGTGCCGGTGAGAAATATCACGGCGCAGCGATCTATATTGCCGAATCACACGATGGCGGGATCAGTTTTGGCTCGAACCGCAAGCTGGCGGATCATTCCTGTGAGTGTTGCCGGCTCGCCATCGCGCGTGATCCCGATGGCACACCGGTGGTGATGTGGCGGCAGTTGTTCGAGAGCAACATCCGCGATTTCGCACTGGCGCGGGTGGGTGAACCGTTACAACGCGTCGCCACCGATGGTTGGGCGATCGATGCCTGTCCACATCACGGTGGTGCAATGGCAATCGACAAAAACGGTCAGCGTCATTTGATCTGGTTTACCGGCGTGGCATCCGCGCCGGGATTATTTTATCGGCGCATGAATGCTGGCAAGTTGACTTCGCCATACGCGGTGGGTGATCCGCAACGCCAGGCCGGTCATCCGGCGGTGTTGGCGGAAGGGCAACGTGTCTTTGTTGCCTGGAAAGAGTTCGACGGCAACACCACCACGATCCGCGTCATGCTGTCCAGCGATCACGGTGCTAACTGGAACAAACCGGCAACATTGGCCAGCACTCGTGATGCGGCCGACTATCCGTTACTGATCGCCGGTCGAGGGCACGCCTGGCTGGTGTGGCATACCACCGAACACGGCTTGCAATTTATTGATCTGGGATCGTTGTGATGCACCGCTGGCAACATTGGTTAGGGTTGGGCATGCTGCTGCTGAACAGTGCGGTGCATGCCGATGTGCAGGCGTTTCGATCCGGTAGCCTGCAACAGATCCTGACGGCACATCACGGCAAACCATTTATCCTCAGCTATTGGTCGTTGAGCTGCACGCATTGCGCCACCGAGATGACGACGTTCGCGCAATTACAGCAACGCTATCCACATCTGCCTATCATATTGGTGTCTACCGACTCACCGGAGGATATTCCCGAATTGTTGCAGATCGTTGCGCAACAGGGTTTGACGAATACCGAACAATGGGTGTTTGCCGATTCATCTGTCGAAAAATTACGTTATGCCATTGATCGACACTGGTATGGTGAATTGCCGCGCACGTATTTATATGCCGCCAATCATCAGGTCACGGCCATCTCGGGCGCCATCCCCATCGAAAAACTGGAGGCATGGATCCAGCAGCACCTGCCATGAACAGTCAAACCTATATATTAGAGTCAAAGCGTACACTATACGTGACGTTATCGCCGTCGCAACGCGGGCTGGCGATCGGCATCGTGCTGCTGGTGCATGGTCTACTCGTGTGGGGTTTGTGGTCGAGTCGATCCCGCAGTGACGTACCCGTCACGCCGTTGTTCGTGTCGCTGATCCAGATTCCCAAACATGCGTTACCGCAGGTAGTGGCGACCCCGGTCAAACCCGAGCCGCCGGTTGCGACACCGCGACCACAACCCGCGCCGATCATTAACAACACTCCGGCAGATTCTGCGCAGGATTTTGTCGCGGCACCCGTCACAACCCGGCAAGTTGAACCGCAGCCGGTGGCAAACGATCAACCGGTGAGCTTGCCCGAGTTGGCCGTGACCTGTCCGGGACGCATCGCGCCGCACTATCCCGTGCAAGCCAAACGCATGGGGCAGCAAGGCCGTGTGTTATTACAGGTATTTCTTGATGCGAGTGGTCGCGTCACGCAAGCCGTGGTGCAACAGTCATCGGGCGTGGCGGCGCTCGATCAGGCTGCGCTGACGTCGGTGCAACAATGGCAATGCCAGCCGGCCTTGCGCGATGGTCAACCGGTCGCCGCGGTGGCACTGCAACTGTTTAATTTTAATCTCAGGAGAAATTAGTCATGGAAACCACGCTGGGTTTTTCACACTTCATTGCGCAGACCGATACGGTGGGCGCGTTGGTATTGATGTTGTTATTCGGATTGTCGCTGTCGAGCTGGTATTTGATCGTGACCAAACGAATCGCGCAACGGCAATCGCAGCAGCGCAGCGAGCATTTTGTTGCGGTGTTCTGGCAAGCCGATGCATTTGAGCAGGTCGTGTTGCCACAGGCAAACAGTGTCGCTGATCATGGCTTTGCACGTCTGACACGCATCGCCGCCGCTGCGGTGCTCAAGGATCGGCAGGGCAAGCATTCATTAAGCGCAGCGGGTGGACTCAATGACTATTTAACGCGGGTGTTGCGCAACGGTCTCGATCAGGAAACCGCGCGCCTGGAACAGGGCTTGACCTTATTGGCATCGGCCGGATCGGCGGCACCGTATATCGGACTGTTCGGTACAGTGTGGGGAATCTATCACGCACTGGTCGCCATTGGTTTATCCGGTCAGGGCACACTCGATAAAGTAGCCGGTCCGGTCGGCGAAGCGTTAATCATGACGGCGCTGGGTCTGGCTGTGGCGATTCCGGCGGTACTTGCCTACAACTATTTCAATCGCTGCAATCGCGTGTTGTTGTCCAAACTCGAAGCCTTCGCACATGATCTGATCACGTTATTAACGGTCGACGCCACCGTAGTGAAAGCAACACCGGCGCAACCATCACGCGATGCCATCAGCGTAACTCGCCGGTCAACGCAGAGCGTTGCCGCAACCAGTTGAGATCAATCGTATGGCCATGGGAAGTTTAAATGATAAAACCAGCTCGGCACCGATCGCCGAGATCAACATGGTGCCGCTGGTCGACGTGATGCTGGTATTGCTGGTGATCTTCATCATCACCGCGCCGCTGCTGACCAATGCAATCAAGATCGAGTTACCCAGGGCGGCGGTGACGCCGAATGTGGCGAGCGCGGCGCAGGTTGAATTGACGATTCGTAAAGACGGCAGCCTGTTTTGGAACGGTGCGCCAGTGACGACCGACATATTACCGGAACGTTTTGCCGCCGCAGCGGCACAGCAGCCGCAACCGGAATTGCATATTCACGCCGATCGGCTCGCGTATTTTGAAAGCGTCACCAAGGTGATGTCGCTGGCGGGAAAAGCAGGACTGCAACGGATCGGTTTTATTACCGATCCTGAAAAAGATTAAGGCAAAATCGACACAAGTTAAGTACGTCCCGGTTCGTAACTGTCATACTGCGGCAGGTCGCCACCAATGTCTTCCCAATTGGCTTTTGATGTCACAAAGATATGCGCTTGCGGGCGTTCGCTGATGTCGGATTCGATCGTGCCCAGTCGCACCCGCACCTGTTGCGGGTTGCTGGCGGTTTTGCTGATGATCGGTGAACCGCAAACTTTGCAGAAATATTTGATTTGTCCCGGCGTGGCTTCGTAACCCGTCAGTGCATCCGCGCCGCTGAGAATTTTAAATTCATCGCTGCGCACGATGCCATTGGTGGCAAACGCACTGCCTTGCGCCTTGCGGCACTCCGAGCAATGACAACAAACAATGTTGCGAATTTCGCCGTGGATTTCATATTGCACTGCGCCACACAGACAGCGACCGGTATACATTATGTTCTCCCTTGTAAATTTTCACGGTGTTGCAGACAGAGCCCTGTCGCTATTAATCAAAAAATATTTTACTGAAACTTGCAGGAATATTTTCTATTCTGCCACATGTTTTGTTGATAACAAGACTTCTTTATCTCCCACTGAATTTCAAGCAGCACGATTCCACAGCCGCAGTACCATTGCCGTGTAGACCAAACTCCAGCTTATTCCGATTGCAATAGCGGCGAACAAGGCATAGGCCAGATCCGGATAAAGTATCCGCAAGGCGGTCAGCGGCAAGCTGGTTACTTGTGGAAGGATGAAGATAAACGACATTGCCAGCCCCAGATTGGGAATCACCATCCACAGAATGCGCCAGAGTTGTTTGCGCCGGGAGTGTGGATGTTGCGCGAGCCCGATAAAATCGCCGCGCCGCCAGCGTTGCCAGCCACGGGCAATGCCGAGCAATAACAGTAGCGGTGTGAGAAGAATGCCCCAGTAGCTACTAAGCAAGAGAGTGCGTGGGGATGCGTTGGCTGGTGTTTGTTCTATCAGCAGAGCAAATACCCCTTTGGCGACATCATCTATTGCCACCAGATGTTCCAGGCCACTGGCATTGGCCAGCAACACAATTCCCAGGTGCTGCGGCGGCGCCATAATAACCATCGCGTGATAACGCCCCGTGTCACCATTATGCCAGATAGTAGGCATATCATTTATTGGCCCGATCACCCAGCCCATACCATAGTAAGTATCTTTTGGGCCGGTTGGCACTTCACCAATAAAAATTCCAGGTTGGTGGAGTTGAGCCATCGTTTTAGCGGTAAGTACTGTCGTGTCGTTAAAGCGCCCGCCGTTGAGTTGTGCGACAACATAGTGACTCATATCCTCGACACTGGCAGACACAAATCCTGCAGGTTGATAGACAGGTGGTGCCACGCCGATGTCGGCATACACCCGTCCCATGCTATACAGATGTCCCACTGCTACGTTATCGGCGAGAGCTGACGCGGCGGTAATATGCGAATGGCGCATCTCCAACGGCGCAAAGATATGTTGCTTGACATAGTCTGCATAGGATTGGCCGCTGACCGTTGCCACGATCAAACCGGCGATCGAGTAATTGATGTTGCTATATTGAAAGCGCGTGCCCACCGGCGCGCTGAGCGGCACCGAGTGCAAACGACGCACCGTTGCTTCCAAGCTATCCTGGCTGTCCCAATAGGCATTGCCGGCCAATGTGGAGATACCGCTGGTTTGGTTCAACAGATGCCGCACCGTGATTTGCGCCGAGGCCTGCGCATCCGCCACGCGGAACCACGGTAGATAATGTTGTACCGGCGCATCCAGATCGATTTTACCGGTTTCCACCAACTGCATCACCGCCAGCGCAGTAAACGATTTGGTAATCGAGCCGATGCGAAATGGGGTCTGCGCGGTGACGGGCCGCCCGGTGTTATCGGCAACACCGAAGCTATGCAAATGGACGAGGTGATCATTCTGGATGATACCCAGCGCCACACCGGGGATATGCAGCTGCTGCATTTGTTCTAATATATAAGTGTTAATTGCCGCGAAATTGTATCCCGCAGGGGTGAGCTCGGTTGGTGCCGTATTTGTCTGGCCGGACTCACCAGGCGGGACGAATAGCAGGCTCGCCAACAGCAGCAATGGCTGTGAATAGTTAATTATTTTCATCGTTGCACTTTCCTTGTGAGTAAATTCATATAAATATTAGACGCCATCACTTGGCAGTTGTTTTGTGTAGCGGATAAGCGCGATGCCCAACAGCACCATCCACAAGGGCAGCAGAATATTATTGGTGTCCGCGACGAACTGAACCGCCGTCGTGACATTACGCAATGCGCCGATCAAAAACAGCAGCGCAAAGGCAATTCCCGACCAGCCGGACCATTTAGGAAAGTGCGGCTCAGCAAGCATGGAACAACCGGTCAGCAGGAAAAAACTGGCAAGCGCGATCTCGCCGAGGAATTCCCCGAGGTAGTTGCCAAGGTAAAGGTTCAGGCCGGTGAATACGCCATCCAATGCAGCCCGTGTCTCAGCACCTGCATGCGAATAACTTTCTGCCAATACCCAGTGGATGCTCGGCCAGCGCAGCAAGCCGATGCACATGGCGAATGCAGCCACCGATGCGGCAATCAATGCGAGGGTCATTCGTGCACGGCTCGACTCGCAGGCGCAGTAGCTTCCGACAGCACCGGGGAGCAGCAGCAAGGGTATAAATGCATAAATTGCCCAAACGACTCGCATGGTTGTACCACCCGTACGAAGCCGCGGAAGCACTTCCGCCGCGCGGCCATCGAGTACGGCCGGGTAATTAAAATTCGCTGCCAGGTAACTGAAGATCAACACAAACGCTATCGCGCCAACGATAAAGCTGACGCCTCCGGCAATGATCATCGGGCGAGATTGCATATCGAATTTCCTTGTTTAACCATGCTCAGCCGTTGTTTGCCCGGCTTTGAGCATAGTGATCCCCATCGGGATCAGGCCGATACCGAGTGCTACCGATGCGATCAGGGAGATCAAATCAATATCCGGATTGAACAATAGCAATGCGCCCAGTGTGATCGCCATTCCCTGCCAGCGCGGCACAGTTTTGGTACGCACGAGTGCAATACCCATCAAAATGAATCCCACTGGAATCAAAAAATACAACTGCACCATCCACAGATGACCCTGGTACTGCAGCATGGCCTGCAATCCCGGAAGCATTTGCTGGAATTGCTCGGCGGGTAAGGTATCAAAGGCAGTTGGCACGAGTGCGAGCGCGCCCTTGTCTGCCGCCAGTGCGAAACAGCCGATGATACCTGACGCCCCGGCCACGAAAGACAACACCGGCGCTTGCTCCTTGAGCAGTTGCATCCATGTCAGAAATATGACCGCAATCGGAATCGTGGCCCACAGCACCGCAATATGTCCGACGCGCCACAATGTATTACCGTGAAACTCGCTGATCCATTTTTCCACGTCGCTACCCGCTGGCTTCAGCTCGGTAAGATTCGGATGCGCCCCAAAGGCGAGAATCAGGATAACAGGAACCAGTAGGAAGCAAATGCCCGTACCGATCCGTTTGAAGTTTTCCATAACGGCATCCTCCCTTAATTCGTCAACTATATGCTACGCTTGTTCCTTTTGTTAAAAGGCTGATCTAAATCAATCGTTCCTTTAACATTTTGAATGTTTCATGTCGTCTATCCCGCCAGCTCATTCACGATTTTAATTGGGCTGTTCAGTCTGTTCGGCTAAGTCTGGGCTTACCATAGATCGAAGTATCGCTATAATTGTAGAAATATCGCTGAACAGGAGATCGTTATGGTGAGCATTGCGCGCTTCAACCGCGTGTTGATAGTTTATTTCTTGTTGCTTGCTTCAAGCCATGCCGATGCATCGCCAATATATAAGTATGATGTGGTTATCCCCAGCGATCTAAGCCGGTTCGATGTAGCGTTATGCTTTTCAGCCACGCCGCCCCAAAATCTGTATCTCCCCGACGATGCCGACATCAGTCAGTTTCGCTATATCTCCCGTGGCACACCAAACAAGGCTCTAAAATTACTTCCCGTGGATCAACAAGTGGATCTTGCCGGAGTTAAATCAGGTGATTGCATCGGATATACCGCGAAGTTCAACGGCGAAGTGACCCATCGCTGGTTTAAGTCGCGGCAAGTAACCCAGCAGCAAATCCAGCTCAGCCTGGATCAATGGTTGTGTTTGCCGACGCAACACGGTGGTGTGGCGTTAACGGTCGAGTTTCATTTACCCGCCGGTTTCGAGGTGTCGTCCCCTGGCAAGCTGATTAGCTCAACTGAACATTCTCGAGTGTATCGATTGCGTCCGCGCAGTGACGATTTGGCAAGTGTTATCGCGGTGGGGCACTTTGATAAATTGATTCGAAGCGATAAATCGGCCCGCATCGAAGTGGCGCTCATGGAGGGACACCAACCCTATGATCACGCTAAAATTATGCAATGGGTTGATGCGAATATCACGGCATTGCAGCAACTCTATGGCGATTTTCCGGTGCCGGATTTGCAATTACTGGTTGTGCCGGTGGGAAAGGATCGTGAACCGGTGCCCTGGGGCGAATCAACGCGCGGTGGTGGGGATGCCGTGCATGTCTATATCGATGAAACGCAGCCATTGCAGGCGCTGTTATCCGACTGGGTATTGATCCACGAGTTATCGCATTTGTTGCATCCATCGATTAGCGATAACGGCCGATGGTTATCGGAAGGTCTGGCGAGTTATTACCAGAATGTACTGGCTGCCCGTGGCGGACTAATTACCGAGAAAAAAGCTTGGGATAATCTCGACGCCGGTTTTATGCGAGGCGTGAAGGGCACGCCATCGGGCCAAACTCTCGCACAGGTTACGCAGACGATATATAAGACGCATCGTTTCATGCGCGTCTACTGGAGTGGCGCGGCAATCAGTTTGCTTGCAGATACCCGGTTGCGCAGGCTATCGCACAATCAACAATCGCTCGATAGCGTGCTGCAACAATTCGCTCAATGTTGTCTGCCGGCGGATAAGGAATGGACGGCGTTGGCGCTGATGCAAAAATTCGATGACTTATCCAACACTAAAATATTTACCGATTTGTATACGGAGTATGTTGATTCCACGCAATTCCCGCTACTGCAACCCACCTACCTGCAACTAGGTTTAATCCCATCTGGCGCACATGTGGCTTTATCGGCGACGGCACCAGAGCTGGCCGTGCGTCGCGCCATTATGCGCAGGCGCTGACCGTTTGCCAAAAGGGTAGATATAGAAGCGAGCCTGGTTTCCTGCCCGGCACTTTTATGCCATGCTGTGATCAGACTCACGGATTGCCTGGCTTCGGATACGGCGTTTGCTATCCTACCCGGGAAATCATTTAAGTCTGGACGGACTGTGCCGATTCCCATTGAAGATATAGGATATTAAAGCAGCCGATGCAGATTGTTCCACTCTCACCTCACCGCGAACACGATACCCAGGCGCTGATTGCGACCCTGCTGCGGCATTCGTTGGAGCCGATGACGATCGAGCAGTTCCTCGACAAAACGCTGGAACTGTTGTTTTCCGTACCGTGGCTGAAGATCAAGGCCAAGGGCAGTATTTTTCTTGTCGAACATGAACCCAATGTGTTGCAGTTGAAGGCACAGCGGGATCTCGCTACGCCGCTGCTCAGCGCGTGTAAAAAGGTCCCGTTCGGACATTGTCTGTGTGGACGTGCCGCGGCCAGTGAAGAAATCGTCTATGCCGGCTGTGTGGATCATCGTCATGAAACCATGTTTGAAGGTATGGCCCCGCACGGTCATGTGTGTGTGCCGATTAAATATCATGGCAAGGTCACCGGGGTACTGAATCTGTATCTCGAAGAACATTACATAATCAGTAAAGACGAAGAAATTTTTCTGCATTCGGTGGCCGATACGCTGGCCAGTGCCATTGGCCGCCGTGCTGCCGAACAGACGCTGCTGGATAATGAAAAACGCTTTCTGCAATTGGTCGAAGCCGCCAGCGGCTGGGAATGGCGCACCGATGTAAAAGGGATTTACACCTATGTGGGTCCATACATTCGGGATGCGCTGGGCTATGTTCCTGCCGAGGTGATTGGCCAGCATGCATTGAAGCTGGTCGATGGTGAGGATTCCGTCCGTTTCGCAAAATTATATCGGCGGCTTACTGCAAGCCATCAACGTTTTCTGCGTTTGGAAAATACCCGGCGCAGCAAAGACGGTCGCCTGGTCAGTGTTGAAACCAGCGGTGTGCCGGTATTCGATGAAACCGGCGCTTTCTGTGGCTACCATGGTATCGATCACGACATTACCGA
>JAHECZ010000039.1 GCA_024641475.1 Gammaproteobacteria bacterium | reverse complement strand
CATCTGGCGCTACCGCCATGCCGCTATCGAGATGAATCTTCCAGTCGTGCAACGGGCAAGCAACACGTTTTCCATGCACAATACCTTGCGACAAAGGACCACCCTTATGCGGACATTTGTCGCGTAGTGCAAAGACGTCATCATCGATCGTCCGAAATACGGCAATATCACCCTGCGCAGTACGTACCACGCGCGCGCCCTGTTTAGGGATATCGGCAAGCCTGCCGATATCCAGCCATTCAATCTGTTGCATTGTTGCCGCCATAGTCGTTTCCCACTATTTGAATTTGATTTATCAATTACGCTGACACTACCGCTTTTAATGGCGTGAATTCATACGCATCTTTGCCATCAGCACGTTCTTTCCAGGGATCAATTTGCGCAAACTGTTGCGAATACAGGAAACGCGCAGCCAGTGCCTTGCGGCTTTCTGCATCCTCAACAACTTTATCCTTGATATAGGTTAAACCTACACGTTCGAGCCATGGCGCAGTACGTTCCAGGTAATAGGACTCTTCACGATGCAATTGCAAAAAGGCTGCACAATACTCTTTTACTTCATCCGGTGTTTTGACACTGCAGAGAAAATCGGTAGCGCGCACTTTCACACCGCCATTGCCACCGACGTGCAACTCATAGCCTGAATCGACACACACCACTCCGAAATCCTTAATGGTGGCTTCAGCACAATTGCGCGGACAACCGGATACGGCTAATTTGAATTTATGCGGCGTCCAAGAACCCCAGGTCATTTTTTCCAGTTCGATACCCATTGTCGTGGAATCCTGCGTGCCAAAGCGACACCAGGATTTACCGACACAAGTTTTGACGGTGCGAATGGCTTTGCCATAGGCATGCCCGGATACAAATCCAGCTTTCGACAAATCACCCCACATCGCGGGTAAATCTTCTTTTTTGACCCCAAGTAAATCGATACGCTGGCCACCGGTAACATGCACGGTCGGTACCTTGTATTTTTCTGCAACTTCTGCGATGGCTTTTAATTCTGCGGGCGTTGTTTCACCGCCCCACATACGCGGCACGACAGAATAGGTGCCGTCTTTTTGGATATTGGCGTGGACGCGTTCATTGATGAAACGTGACTGGCTATTATCCTGATATTCACCCGGCCAGGTACAGATTAAATAATAATTGAGTGCGGGACGACACTTGCCGCAACCGTCTGGTGTCTTCCACTCCAGAAACTGCTGCACCCCGGTCACAGACTTGAGGTTATTGTCTTTAATCGCTTTGCGAACTTCATCATGTGTGCGCTCGGTGCAACCACACAGTGGTTTGGCGTGCGGCGCCACAGAGTAATTCCCACCTACCGTTAATGCCAGAATATTTTCCACCAGTCCGGTACAGGAGCCGCAGGAACTCGACGCCTTGGTATGCGCACGCACTTCTTCCAATGTATAAAGTTTTTTATCGGTAATTGCTTTAACGATGGCGCCCTTGCACACACCATTACAACCACAAATTTCTGCCGTATCCGCCATGGCGGCGACGCGATCTTTGGCGCCATGGCCGGAATCACCCAGATGGGCTTGACCGAATAATAATTTCTCGCGCATATCGCTGATGTCGGTACCATCGCGCATCAAATCGAAATACCAGCCGCTATCGAGCGTATCACCGTACATCACGGCACCTTTAATACGATTGTCGCTCACGATCAATTTTCGATAAACACCACGAGAAGCATCCGCAAACATCAATTCTTCGGTTTTGTCGTCTCCGGTAAAATCACCCGCAGAAAACAAATCGATACCGGTCACCTTCAACTTGGTCGAGGTCACCGTGCCGGTGTAGCGTCCAATACCATATCGCGCCAAATGATTCGCACACACCTTGGCCATCTCGAATAATGGTGCAACCAGGCCATAACCCATACCACGATGTTGCACACATTCACCAATGGCATAAATACGTGGGTCATACGTCTGCAGTGTGTCATTTACGACTATCCCGCGTTCGCAATGTATGCCGGATTTTTTCGCGAGATCAAGATTGGCGCGAATCCCGACCGCCATCACCACCAAATCAGCGTAGATTTCGGTACCATCCTTGAAACGCACTCGCTCTACGCGATCCTTGCCGATAATGGTTTCTGTCTGCGTCGCCATTAAAAAGTGCAGCCCACGTTCTTCCAGGGATTTGCGCAACATTTTGGCAGCAGTTTTATCCAGCTGCTTTTCCATCAGCACATCCATTAGATGCACAACGGTGACACTCATGCCCTGTTGTTTCAAACCATTGGCAGCTTCCAAGCCTAACAAGCCGCCGCCGATAACAACGGCATGTTTGTGCGCCCTGGCCGCCGCCAGCATCGCATCCACATCGGCGATATCTCGAAAACTGATCACACCAGGCAAATCGCTGCCTGGCACCGGAATAATGAAAGGTTTGGAGCCGGTGGCAATCAATAAACGATCGTATTTTTCCTCGGTGCCATCGGCCGCTTTAACAAGGCGCTTGGCACGATTGATTTCGACGACTTCCTTGCCTTTGTGCAAGCGAATTTGGTTGTCCTGATACCATTGATCGTCATTGATCATGATCTCGGCAATGGTCTTTTCCCCGGCCAGGACCGGCGAGAGCATAATGCGATTGTAGTTACCATAAGGTTCTGCACCAAATACGGTAATATCATATGAATCCGGCGCGATTTTGAGTAACTCTTCGACAGTGCGCATACCCGCCATGCCATTGCCAATCACTACCAGTTTTTCTTTGGTCATGTACCACTCCAGCTGAATATCTCACTTTTAATAGATCGAATAGAGCAAGCGTTATGCCATATATAAGGATTGGGTGATTTAGCCAGTAACATATTGAATGTTCGAGATGTTTCAATGCAGATCCGCGTTTATGACCTAACATCGGCATAAAATATGATCTACTTTGGTGCGCCCGGCATGGCGGATGCTTCGATATAAGGCATGAACTGGAGATGTTGCACTTAGATTCCGAATAATTGAACCATTCGGAGACAACCCAATAGCGGTTGCACTGGTTTACGCCATTTTATATAGCGGGGATTGATTGCGAATGGTTAGTCCACTTGTCGATAACTCAAGTGTAGGCGCTATCGCTACTGACTCTCGTTGGAATGATGGAGGTTGCGCATCTGCTCATGTTGCTCTGGCGTAAGTACGGCATCGATGTCGATGCGAATTTTACTGCGCAGTTGCAGCATATCTGACAACACTCGGGCCTGCTTGTCCCCGATAGCCTTCAATGCCGCATTATCGATGGGTGTGGCAGCATGTAATTTTTTCTGCATCTCGCGATAATCCTGTAACTTTTCCTGCATGGCCACCATGGGGGTGGCGACATCATCCATAATGCTGTGAATCTTGCTGATTTGTTCCCTCGACAAATTCAATTGCGCCGCCAATGCATCGATATTGACGACCGGTGTTTGATGCATTGAATCGCCGACACGTACACAATGTGACACATCGCTATCCGCATTGGCGACCGCAGACAAGACCAATAATATTGTTACAGCCAGACTGGCAATCGAGTTATGACTCATGTATTCCCCATGATGATTGATGTGCGCCGAATATCCTGCCGGTGGCCTGACAAAGACAGGGCTACTTTACACCCCTGTAATGGATAGCAAACCGTGACTGCGTCACAGAATGCCGTCTGCTTAACTCTTTAAGCGAGCAATACCCAACAAGCGTAACACCCACTTTTCAAATACCGGCTCCGATACCCCTTTGCGCATTTTACGCATGAAGTATTTTTCAAACGTTATTTTGGCCCAATGTACCCATTTGCCTTTTTTGAACCAGGTGATGTTACGCGGCGGTATTTGTGGCACGGCAATAAAGGCCGCACCGGTATCACCCAAATCCGCCAGACAGAAAGCATTCCAGGTTGCAGTGGCATCCGCCTTGCCGCCGGTTAATTCAGCTTTGATGTTTTGTACAATGGCAGTGACCATGGATTCAATCATATAGCCGGTTTTGGGTGCGCCCGTTGGAACTGGCGTCGCTTCAACAGGTGGAATCGCGATGCAGACCCCGGCTGAAAAGATATTTTTATATTTAGTACTACGCTGATTCGCATCAACCAGTACAAAGCCACGTGGATTGCACAACCCTTCCACTTTACTGACTGCATCCACTCCTTTGAAACCGGGAAGCAGCATCGCATGTTTAAAATCGAGCGTGTGCTGCTTGGCAAGTTCACCTTTATCATTCATCTCATCGACAAACATCTTACCGGCTTCAACTTTGCTGACTTTGGAATTGGTAATCCATTTGATATGACGATTGCGCAATTCATGTTCGAGCAACCCTTTGGAATCGCCAACCCCACCTAAACCCAGATGCCCGACATAGGGCTCACTGCTGACAAAGGTCATTGGCACTTTATCGCGGACTTTGTGTTTACGCAGCGCTGTGTCCAGGATCGCTGCATATTCATAGGCTGGACCAAAGCAACTGGCGAATTGCACTGCACCAACAATTACTGGGCCTGGGTTCTTCACTAAATTCTGAAAATCCGCATAGGCCTTTTCCGCATGATCTACGGTACAAATGGATTGGGTAAATCCTTCTGGTCCGCTACCAGGTACTTCTTCAAACGCCAGGCGTGGACCTGTTGTGATCAGCAAATAATCATAACCTAGACTGCTGCCGTCATTCATCACCAATTTATTCTGCGCTGCATCAATGGTATCCACACGCTTGGCGATAAATTCAATTTGATGTTTTTCCAGAATGGGGCGCAATGGCAATGTAATCGCATCACGGGTACGCCAACCCACCGCCAACCAGGGATTCGAAGGCACGAATTGGAAATAATCGGTTGCATTGATGACCGATATTTTATGCTGACGATCCAGTGCTTCACGCAGTTCATATGCCGCAGGCAAGCCGCCGATACCGGCACCAAGAATGACTATATTTGCCATCGTGTTTTCTCCTGAACTGGTTGTCTTGATTGTATCTGCAAATAGAAAATAGCCATAGCAACTCATCTATATAAGAAATAGATAATAAGCTTAACCTTAAGATAATTTTCATAAACAGACTGGTTAAGTACCATACCTGACTTCCTTCTTATGCGAAAACCACGCACAATCCATCACCAAGCAATACGAATCACTGCTAACACTTTAGTTACTAACAAAAACACGAGGAGTCATTGTGAAACTATCAAAACAGCTATCTTACTTAACCCTGAGAAGTGTATGTCTGAGTTTAATCGCAACATTAGTGACAGCCCCATTACTGCATGCAGCCGAGCTGGATCCCTATGGCACGGCGAAAGAAGATCTGCACAAATACCCGAGCATAAACCGGGTCTACGATGTCAATTACGACGATCCTAAAAAACTCAATGCCCTGGTGAGCTTTATCAAAAATGTCAATGCAGTCGTGCCGGGTAAAGCGGTTGTGGTCATACATGGGACTGAGATTCGGGCGTTTGCCAAAGAGAACTATGAAAAATATCAAGGCGTGATCGATCAATTAGCCGAACTCTCCAAACAAGGTGTTGATTTCAGAATGTGTAACAACGCGATGCATGCTGCCGGCTTCCAATCCAAAGATATGCATGGCTTTGTAACGATTATTCCGGCTGGTTTTGCGGAAGTAATCGCCTTACAACAGGAAGGTTATCAAGTGATTGACGCAACTACGACACCAGTTAAAGACAGTCGCTATTTGGATCATCCTAAAGCACAAAAATAACTTGTTGGAACAGATATTTCGGGGCTGGCGTGTAAAATGCCAGCCCCGTTTTTCTTAGCGGATTTCAATCGGCACATAGTTGCGCGGTGGTTCACCGGTATAAACCTGCGTAGGCCGGAAGATACGGTTGTCCGCCATCTGTTCGCGCCAATGCGCCAACCATCCGGTTGAGCGTGCAATTGCAAAAATCGCAGTGAATTGATCGGCAGGTATGCCCATTTCGTGATACAGAATGCCTGAATAAAAATCCACATTGGCGTAAACACCTTTATGGGCCAGGCGTGCTTCGCAAACTTTTTCTACCGCGCGAGCAATTTCGAACAATGGATTTATATTGCTACCCCGCGCCTTCATGTATTCGTCCACCAGCTTTTCTAAGATCACTGCCCGTGGATCTTTGGTTTTATATTCGCGATGCCCCATACCCCAGATTTTTTCTTTCTTCGCCAGTTTTTTATCGACATAGGCTTCGGCCTTTTCTGGTGAGCCGATTTCGCGCAACATCGATAATACTTTTTCGTTCGCACCACCGTGCAGTGGTCCGGAGAGTGTGCCAATCGCGGCGGCAATCACACTATACGGACTGGGCAAGGTTGAACCAGTCACTAGCACCGAAAAAGTTGAGGCATTGATAGTATGTTCGGCATGCAGGATCAAACACACATCCATGATGCGCGCCATCAGGGGATCGGGTTCCTTGCCATTAAACATGTAGAGAAAATTTTGTGCATAATTTAAATCAGCACGTGGTTCGATTGGATCATAGCCGTGGCGAATGTGTTCCCACATCGCCACGATGGTTCCCATGCGGGCAATGATTTTCACCGTCATGTCATGAATGTAATCCAGGTTCTCGGCATTTTTCTGAGTCAGATGTTGCTGTACCGGATAGAACATCCCCAAACTCGCCACCGCCGTTTGTAGCATATCCATCGGATGGCCCGATGGCGGAAATGTTTTCATTAAATCACGGATATGATATTGGGTACGACGATTACGCCGGAGTTTGCTATCAAATTCAGTCAAGGCAGCGCGGGTTGGCAGTTTGCCATCCAGCATCAGTAAAGTCGTTTCCTCGAAAGTGCTTTTCTCCGCCAACTGCTCAATGGGATAACCACGATAAGACAGCAGACCTTTCTCGCCATTAATATCGGATATATTGGATTTGGTCGCGGGTACCCCTGCCAATCCGGGAAGATATTCACTCATCGATTGCTCCCTACATACTTTAGTTACTGACCTGTTGCATATGGCCCAATAAGTCAGGCGTTTGTATTGCTAGATTGCATTTGCTATGACAAATTAGTATGCAACGTTTCTGCCAAACAGACTAATTACTATAGCAAAGAACACCAAGCCCCGTTGTGGGGGCTTAATATCGATATGGCGGGAAATGCATCAGACGGAGAAAGAGGAACCGCAACCACAGGTAGTAGAGGCATTGGGATTACGAATGACGAATTGTGCGCCACTGAGATCTTCCTTGTAATCGATCTCGGCACCGGCCAGATACTGGAAACTCATTGGATCAACCACCAGGGTGACACCGGCATTTTCGATTAGCGTGTCACCATCCTGGGTGTTTTCATCAAAGGTAAATCCGTACTGGAATCCGGAACAGCCGCCGCCAGTGATAAACACGCGTAATTTCAGTTTGGTGTTACCTTCTTCATCGATCAGCTTGCGAACTTTATTAGCCGCATTGTCCGTAAATACCAGGGGTGAATTGCTCATATCGGTCATCGGTCTACTCCAACTACAGGGATACTCCTTATTATGGTAATCCCGAGTAAATTAGTCAAGATTGAGTATGGCTGGCCAAGGTAACAGAAGCAGGACTGGATACTGAAGAAGGCTTTTCCCCAGCGCGATGCACCAGGTTACCATTAACCTCGGCACCCATGGCCATTTCGATAAGACTGTAATACACATTGCCATGCACCCGGGCCTCGGCAGCCAGTTCGATATGCGACAGGGCATGCACATCGCCAACGACGGTGCCATTCACCACTACGTTCGGAACCTTCACTTCGCCTTCAATCCGGCCTTTATTACTGAGGGTGAGCACTGACTCTACGCCCTCTTTGGCAATCACATTGCCTTTAATCTTGCCATCGACGTGCAGGCCTCCGCTAAACACGACATCACCACGAATCTCCGTGTTCTGACCGATCAATGAGTCGATCTGGGCGGTCAGACGTGGCTTTTTGTTTTTCATTCCCAACATGGTTTACTCCTTAAGCTGGCCAATCATAGGTCTTTTCTATTGTCCCTTCATCGGCACTGTGACCGGCGGGCATTACTGAAAGTATCACGCGTTTTGGCTTAAAGCCGACCGGCAATTGCAAGTCCCCTTCCATATTCTGAAAATACTTGAAGCGGTACTCCAGTTCCTTGACGTGCTTCTCGGTCAGCTCGGCCAGATTAAATACCTTGGGCTGCTGATTCATCAACCCTTCGATACTCAGACGCACCACGCCACGAGCAAGACGTTCATTCTGGAATACCTGCGTCAGAATAACCTTGTAACGAAAGCCACGTGGACTGCCATTGGCCTCGACCTTAAATGTCTGCAGATACAAGCCCTGCGCGGCATCGCGAGGCGAAATGATACCACGGTAAAACGCCACCTCTTCCTTTAATTCCAGGATTTCCGACTGCAACACCTTCAAGGTGGTATCCAGATCATCATAGGCTTTGCGTTCGATTTGCTGTGCCCGTTCCAGGCCGGCCTTTTCCTTGCGCAAATCAGAAATCTGATCTTCCAATTCATCGATCTGCTTGAGCAGGACGTTGCGTTCATCGCGCGACTCAATGCCATCAAACCCGGCACTATAGCGTCCATATTCAAACAGTGCCCAGCCACCCAGATACAATACAACCGCTACTAGCGCCAGCAGGATTCGGGTTTTCCAGGGGTGATGAGCGCGTACGACTAATGCCATGGCTTAGGGTACCAGACCGATCTGTTGCAATCCGAGGGTTTCGTCCCATCCGAACATAATATTCATATTTTGCACGGCCTGGCCGGCTGCACCTTTAACCAGGTTGTCGATCACTGACAGGACCACGACGGTATTGCCGGTGGGTGGCACATGGACCGCAATACGACAAACATTGGCGCCCCGCACGCTGCGTGTTTCCGGAAGAGATCCTGCCGGCATCACATCCACAAACGGTTCATTGCGGTAGCGATTTTCATAGATCTGCTGTAAATCGGCGGCTTTATCTTTATGAATAAGCGGCGCATACAGGGTGGCATGAATCCCGCGGATCATCGGGGTTAAATGTGGCACAAAGGTCAAGCCGATTTCCTGGCCTGCTGCGAGCCGCAATCCCTGCCGGATCTCCGGCCAGTGCCGATGGCCTTTGACGCCATAGGCCTTGAAATTTTCACTGGCCTCACACAACAAGGTATGCACCTCGGCCTTGCGGCCCGCCCCGCTAACACCGGATTTGGCATCGGCAATCAAGTGGGATACATCGATTAATTTATTTTCAATCAAGGGTAGAAAACCCAGTTGCACAGCGGTGGGATAACAGCCTGGATTGGCCACCACCTGCGCGGTCTTGATGGTGTTCCGATTAACTTCGGGTAAACCATAAACCGCTTTGGCAAGAATGGCCTCACACGCATGTGGCATGCCGTACCACTGTTGCCATTCCGCAGTATCCCGCAAACGAAAATCGGCTGCCAGGTCGATCACGCGCACGCCCTTGTTGACCAGTTCGGGCACCATTTTCATGGCAGTACCATTGGGTGTGGCGAAAAATACCAAATCACACGCACCCAACACAGCCGGATCTGGCTCGCTAAACGCCAAATCGATATGGCCGCGCAGATTGGGAAACATGTCCGCTACCGGCATGCCGGCCTCCGAACGCGAGGTAATTGCCACCAATTGCACCTGCGGGTGTGCCGCCAGCAAACGTAGTAACTCTACACCTGTATACCCCGTACCACCGACGATGCCTACCTTAATCACTGCGCACACCTTTTCCCAAAATCAAGAGATTGAATCATACCCAAACCCGACGACGAACGCCAAAGTCAGACGCACATTGCGTGACAGCACACGCGAGTTTGCCTAAGCTTACGCACTTCTTTTTCCTGGAACCGCACGCAATCATGCGACTTAAACCGCTTTGGCTAACCGCCTTATGCATTATCAGCATCGGAATCGGCGGATTCCTGTGGTGGAAAAATGTGGCCCACCCGGCGGCGCCGGAAATCACTTTCACGCTCACTGACGGCCAACAACTGCCTTTGACGCAGTTACGCGGTCGACCCGTGCTGGTCACCTTCTGGTCGGTCAGTTGTGATATCTGCCGGGAGGAGATGCCTGCTTTAATAGACTTGTATCATCGTTTCGGTCCACGCGGGCTGGAAATCATTGGTGTCTCGATGCCGTATGATCGTCCCGATCTGGTCATGGACATCATTAGACAGCAAGGACTCAATTATCCGGTTGCTTATGATTTGCTTAGCCAGGCAGTGATGGCATTCAACCACGTCACCTATACCCCGGACAGCTTTTTAATCGACCCGAATGGTTACATTGTCATGCATAAACAAGGGCGGCTCGATATGTTACCGTTGCAGTTACAAATTCAGTCCATGCTCACGCACAAGGAGAAGAAATAAATGCTGTGGTTCAAGGCACTGCACCTTATTTTTATGGTCACCTGGTTCGCCGGATTATTTTATTTGTCACGTCTGTATGTCTATCATGCCATGAGCTCAGATCAAATCAGTATTGATCGATTCAAGATAATGGAACGCAAACTCTTTTTCGGCATCATGACCCCTGGCGGGTTACTGACGATAATTTTTGGTACTGCGACTTTATATACTGGTCACTGGCTCGACGCTGCGCTGCCATTATGGCTACAAGTCAAACTTGGCTTGCTCGTCATCCTGATTATCTATCACCTTCATTGCGGAAAGTTGTTGTTCGCTTTCAAACACGATCGGAATAAACATACGCATGTTTATTATCGCTGGCACAATGAATTCCCGGTGTTGATTCTGGTTGGTGTGATTTTGCTGGCAGTACTGCGCCCTGTTTGAAAATATTCAGTACTTATTTCTTTGGTGCAGTATCACCTGAGGCGACTGGCACATGCTTGGGCATAAAGCCTTCCGCCAATGCCGCGTAGAGTGGCTGCGGACAAATGATACGCGAAGTCAGATACGCTAATAACGATGCCGCCATCAACGGCACCACCATATCATGGCCATCGGTCATTTCCATCACAATCACAAACGCGGTGATTGGTGCCTGAATTACACCGGAAAAATACGCCACCATTCCCAGAATGATCACGGCGCCCACCGGAACCGATGGCAGCATACTACTGATATTGGCACCAAGTCCCGCACCCACCGATAACGATGGTGCAAAAATACCACCGGGATTCCCTGTTAGAAATGACAACAAGGTTGCCAGCAATTTCAACACCCCATAAGTTGGCGTTAAGCCGCCACTGCCTTCCAGTAACGCTTTGGCCTGATGATAGCCGGTGCCATAGGTACTGTTATCTGAGATTAAACCGATGATTGCCAGCAACAAACCCGTTGCCATGGCAAATGCTACCGGGCGTGAACGCATAAACACACCGAGCTTGCCAGGCAATCCGCGTGCCGCGGCAATCACCACGCGACTGAACAAGCCACCGAGTATCCCGCCAATGAGTCCACACAATACGACAGCGGTCCAACCGTCTACATCCAATAATTTGGCAGAGGTATGACCGAAGTAAGTGTAGTTACCCAACAAGGCGATCGCGACAATACCGGCGACAATCACCGCCGTGAGCACCGTGCCGCTGGTGCGTTGTTCATAGGAACGGCTCATTTCTTCGATAGCGAACACGACACCCGCCAAGGGAGTATTAAATGCAGCGGCCACACCGGCGGCACTGCCAGCAAGAATAAAACCCCGTTCCAATTCACGGCGCGGAAACGGGATCAACCGATCCAGTGCATACATAATCGATGCGCCAATTTGCACCGTTGGGCCTTCACGTCCCACCGATGCACCGCACAATAAACCAAACATGGTCAGAATAATTTTACCCAATGCAATACGCAGAGATA
Source organism: Gammaproteobacteria bacterium (assembly GCA_024641475.1). Lineage (GTDB taxonomy): Bacteria > Pseudomonadota > Gammaproteobacteria > UBA6429 > Thiohalophilaceae > JACQBC01. Next base: position 11,989 of record JAHECZ010000039.1, on the reverse strand, counting down.
ACAACCGTTTGCGCAGCGCTTTATCATCGACTTGCAAGGCAGCGATTGTTTGTGGAATACCGCTGCCTTTGGCCTCGGGAAAATAACGTTGCGTGACCAACGCGATAAGCCCGAGCCCTAATGGCGTGATGATTAACGCCAGCCATGGCCGCGAGGTGACCACGGCTTCAAACCAGTTCATCGCATATTCAGAACCAATGGCAAACGCCACGGCAGTACCACCCACCAGCACGGCACCCAGCCAGAATAAAATACGATGTTTCCACGGCGCCCATGCCAGCCAGGTACGGCGCGAGCGGCGGTACATTTGTCTCATCATCGGCTAACTGTAACAAGCCCGACCAGGACAAACAACCGTAGCGCCGCTCACATCACATTTTCAGAATCGGCAGCGCACCCGGTATTGTAACGTCGTATCGCCATTGGCAGGGATCGTGATACGCCATTTGGCCGTATGTGCGGTGACTTTGGCATGCTTATGATTTTCATTGAGCATCTGCCAGTCACCGGGAATGGGTTCCTGCACCGTGACAGTAACCGATTCGGTTTTGGCGTTTTTCAATTTAATCTCGTAGGCGCTTTCGTAAACATGCAATCGCGAGCTGCCACTGTCGGTCCGTTTAAAATCGGTTTGTTTTTTATCTGCGGTAACATCAAACGCATTACCCAGCTTGAGCGTAACGATTTCATTTTTCGGTGTATGATCAACCCGATCCTCACCGATAAATTGCGCATTGCCGCTCTTATCGCGTTTATACACGCGCACAACACCCTTCGGCAGCGGCATGCCCAGATTGGACTTTTCCTTATTGCTGAATTTAACGGTGACATCCAGTTTCATGTGCTGTCCAAGTTCGCCATAACTACTGCCGTAGTAATAATCGTTACCATGTAATATCAGCTCTTTGGTCACGGGCACTTTGGTCGCGGATAACAAGGCCACTTGCTTGGTTTGATTATCTGCAATTGTTGTCGGACGATTCAGAGTGTAGAGATGGTATTCAAACAATGACTCTTCATTCATGGCTTTATCTGCCATCCTGGATTCCAATTTTGCCGCCATTGGCGCGGCACGCGCATAACTAATAAATTCTTCCCGTACACGATTCACATCTCCGGCAACCAGTTGCAGTTTGGCATGCGGATACGTCGTACCGCTGGTATTGGTAAGTGTCACCCAGCCATTAAGGTCCAGTGCCGTATCGTCCGCATTGAGTTCGGCGACATAATCCGCTTTCCAGGACAGCCCACCGGTAAGATAGGATAATTCGAGTTGATGCTCGGCGGTTTTCTCATTATCGAGATTTACCACTAACGTCGGTCGATCACGTAGATTGGCCGGCACCTGATCAAATACCAGACGACCGGGGATCCCGGTTTCGATCCGATCGCCAATTTTCAATACCGCGCCGTTGGCAACACTGAGCACCTCGGCCTGTTCAGTCGTCTCCGCACCTGTCGCTGGATTCATGCGGATCACACGAATGGTTTTGCCAACGGATTTTTCCAGTAATTTCTGCGGTGTAAGCAAATCGAAATCGAAATTTTGTTCCAACAAATGCAATGCGGAAGGAAAATTCAGCGAACGCAGCTGTGCGGTCTCGGCTCGTAACTGGCCACTGACATCGCGCAAGGCCAGATGCCGCTCACCCTCAGCTAATTTAGCCTGGCGAATCTCCTTTACCAGCGCAAGATTTTCATTATAGATAGTCACTGCCACGGACTGTTGGTCGGCAAGGGTACTGCGTTGTTCGGTAATAGTGCTTGCATTGGCAGGGAATCCGCCGAGAAAGGTAGTCGCCGCGGTAAACAGTGCGACGTAAGTGTGACGTGACATGATGAGCTCCTGATTGTTGATAGTTGAGATACACCATCAACGCAGGGGGTCATATTGTCGGGTTAATTCACATCAAATTAATTTTTAGTATTCCCACAGGGGAGAGTCGTTCATCGCAGACTGAATGCTGCAGCCGCAGCAGCACAATCTGCTTCCGGCTCACCCCGGGGAATTCACAAGGAGCAAGAACAATAATTAATACAGCAACAATACTACCTGGTAATTCACTAACAACAAATAAAACAGGATGGACAACTGCAACAAATGATACCCCCGCATCCCGAACACACCAATACGGGTATGCATCACCAGCGTGAAAACACACAAGGCAGTTAGCAGATATTTAACCGTAAAAAACCATAAGCTACCGTGATTCAGTAATAAAGCGGCCATCGGATTAAGCTCACTGGCGCCACGTTCAAGCAACATGAGAGTAAGTACGCTATCGACAATACACAATAACATCATCGTCAGTGCGGCCGTGGCACTATTTAAGTCATAATGATCGCTATAATAGTGCTGCACCTGTTGGAGAATGTCGCGGCGTTCACCACGGCGTCGGGTTTTGAAGCAGGCATAGTAAAATGCACGCAGATGCGGTCGACGCCGCTCCACAACATGCCGTCGGCAATTGTTCTCCCCCTGCACAGCCGTCATGTCCATGGCCCCTGCACACCCTTTTGGATTTTCAGAAATCCTAGCTGATGATTAAATAGTCAGCAATACGGGATTTGCTGTAGATGAATGATCTTTTGGTAATCAAACGCTTACAATCTTATGACTACAGCCAGGTTTACTGTTTTTGCCACACCAGCAGACGATTATTCACTGGCATCGGGTAATCTTGTACGAGTTTCAGACCTGACTGGATTGCCAGTTGTTGTAAATCATCGATATCGCGTATGCCGCCAAGTGGATCACGTTGTTTGAGCCACTGATCGAAACGGGCGTTGCTGTCACTGGTGTAGTTTCCCTGAGAATTAAATGGCCCGTACAGGCAAAACTTTCCCGCTGGTGCCAACACAGTTGCAATACCGCCAAACATTTTCACCACCATGGGCCAATGCATGATGTGCACCGTGTTGGCGCTGAAGATTCCATCGAATTGTTTTTCTGGCCAGTCAGCTTGCATCACATCCAGTTCAACAGGAGCATGTAAATTCGAACCGGAGTAATCATGTAGCCATAATTGAATACCTGGTAGATTCGCTAACATATCCGAACAATGCCATTGCAAATGCGCTAAATGCGCCGCAAAAAATACCGCGTGCTGGCCGGTGCCACTGCCGATTTCCAGTACCGCACCAGTTGCGGCAAATTCACGCTGTAATATTTCGAGGATGGGGTGTTTATTTTGTTCGCAGGCTTCGGAATATGGTTTGGTCATGACAAGAATATCTGTTTCCGTGACTAACTTTGGGGAGCTTCATTCTCCCTGCAAGCGCCACGCTAAAGCAACAGAATATTGCTATTGTACCCGAGAATTATCAATGTTTTGTGCCTGTAAAACTCTCTTCAGTGACAGCGTGCAACCACTGTTCAAATTCAGCCGGCGGCACAGGCCTGCTGTATAAATAGCCCTGTACCTCATCGCAACCAAATTGCTTAAGCAAGGCAAGTTGTTCAAGTGTTTCCACCCCTTCCGCAATAACCTGTAGATTCAAACTTTGCCCAAGCGCAATTACAGATTTAATAATCGCCACATCATTGGCATCACGAGTCATATTGCGTACAAATGATTGATCGACTTTGAGCTTGTGGATAGGAAACCGCTTTAAATAACTCAACGAGGAATAGCCCGTACCAAAATCATCGATTGATAGTTTAACCTGCAATTCTCGTAATGCATTTAACGTGGCGATGGTCTGCTCAACATCATGCATTACTACGCTCTCGGTGATCTCCAATTCCAGATACTGCGGCTCGAGTCCGGTTTCCTTGAGAATCTGTCCAACCAGCCCGACAAAACCCGGGTGCTGGAATTGACGGGCAGAAATATTGACGGCCATGACTAATTTACCCATACCGGTCTTCTGCCAGCTTATTGCCTGCAAACAGGCTGTGCGTAATACCCATTCACCAATTGGAATAATCAGCCCGGACTCTTCCGCCAGTGGAATAAATTCAACGGGCGAAATGAACTGCTGATCCTCACGGCGCCAGCGTAATAATGCTTCAACACCAATTATCTGTGCAGCGGAAATGCTGGCCTGTGGCTGAAAATACAAGGCCATCTCGTTGCGTTGCAACGCACGGCGCAAGCCATTTTCCAAATCAAGCCAACGCTGCGCCCTGGCATTCATATCCTGCGTGTAACACTGGAAGGCATTGCCGCCAGTTGCCCGCACCCGATTGACGGCTGCTTCGGCATTGCGGATAAGATTTTCCAGATCCCGTCCATCCAATGGATAGATACTGGCACCGATGCTTAACGTAAAGAAGAATTCCTGCGTATTGACTTGCAACGGGTCACGCATACTGGCCTGAAGCCTTTCAGCAAGCAACCCCAATTGATGCGCACTATCCAGCTCGGGCAATAACATGCCGAAGGTTGCCCCTTCCAATCGGAATAAATAACTCAGTCCGTGCGAATTTTTACTATCTTGCATTAACTCATTAAGACGTTCTGCCAAAGCACGCAGCAAATGATCACTGGCACCATAACCTTGACTTTCCAACACACGTTTAATTCGATCGACCCGTAACAAGATAATCGCCATATTGGCTTGACTATCGCCCGCAGTAACAGTCTGAAAAATTTCGCTTAAGCGGCGACGATTTGGCAACCCGGTTAAATCATCGTGGTACGCCTGGTGTAACAGCTTTTGTTGTGCCTGCTTATTTTCCGTAACATCTTCCAAATACACATGGTAACTATGCAGATCCGTCAGCGTATGGATCAGGCATTCAAACACTCGTTCATGCAGACTGAATTCCAGGTTGCAAGTATCCCGGTTACTTGCGCGCAGCGCCTGTAATCTCACGGAAAAATCTTTTGGCAGTAGCTCTGCAACCTGATTCAATCCAAGTTGTTCGATTAATGTCTGGCTGGCTGGATTTGAATAATTCACTCCACCATCCCAATTCAACCGCAATACCGGATTAGGGTTGCGTTCCGCGAACATGGCCAGACGACGCCGTTCAGCGGTTTCGGCAATATACGCATTGATGTAGTACCCGATAAAAATCGCAATAAGAAAGATCACAATACTGAAAACAATGACCAGCCGGATCATTAACTGGGTTTTGTCCTGTGCCAGCATGCCACTGTGTTGCACATGCTGATGATTCAGTTCCACCAGCGCATCGATGTCGGGGGTAATACGGTTCTCGGTATCACTGACCTCAACCAGCAACTCGCGCGCCAGATCCCAATCAATTGGGGATGTGTTCAGGGTAATATCGAGTTTTTCGGCCAGCTTATTGATCCAGTCATTTTTCTTTGAAATTTGCTCATACAATTCCTTGTCGGCAATCACACCCTGGATGGGATGCAGGCCCGTTTCGACGTCACGTTGTATTAACTCAAATTTTCGCAGGAATACCGCCCGATCGGTCGTGGCATAATATTCATACAGGACGGGTTTTTGCTGCATGATCGCCACGCGTAACCTGGAAATGGCGGTGAGTTGCGGTATATCCTCTTCCACCAGCGATCCGGTCGAGTCGAAAACGGCGCTACCATTTGTATAGATAAGCGTGGACAAGCTAATACCCAACACGAGCACCAGCAGATAAATGCCCAGGATCTTTCTATATATAGGGGACATGACAATCCGGTTTTGGCTACCAATAAACGATAGCGGCCCGGCAAATTGAAGCTTTAGTGACTAAAACCCTGCAACAGCAATGGGAAAACGGCGGTAATCCTGATAAAACAGGGATGCCGAATGAGGGATAAATCTGGATATATAATGGGGTACTGCGCGTACCCCATGTATAATTTAGAAGCCGTCACCCTTTTTTGCTTTTTTCTCGGCACGTTTTTCTTTCAGTGTCTTGGTCGGTTTTTTCTTGGCTTCTTTTTTCTGGTCTTGCGACTTACTCATATGACTCTCCTTCCTGTGTTATAGATGGTTTAATTTATAACATGCCAAACCGCCCGCAACCAGACAAGAATGAGGCGGTTTGGCTATTTACAGTTTGATGCAAACTCCCTGTATACAATCAGACTCTGACCACAAGCGTATCCGCCATCAGGTCATGCAAACACTTGCGTGATTGTTGAAAAATAAACAGTGAATCGGTCAGCCCGAAAACGGGTCCAAGCAGCGGGATGTTGCCGATGACTCCCGGGATAAACATGCGCAGCCAGAAAATTCGGCCCAGGCCCGCGCGACTGCCATCAGTCCGTACGATTTTAATTTTGAGCATTTTCTTGGCGATTGTCTGGCCGGTTTGATGCAGAAATACCAGGTTGACGATCAAAATAGGGAGCATGGCCACAAACGCCACCATCGTCAAATACAGCTGGTCACCGCTGCGGTCTGAATTTAATGCAATCAGGAAGACTGCCGGCACGATGAGCAAGGCATAGATAATACTGTCGATAATTGCAGCACCCAGACGGGTGCCTCGATCAGCCAGTTCGGATCCGTCTCCGGGTGTTGCAACATCATTGACTGTGGCACTGGGCGGGCGATAGGGATTGTAATCAGTCATTAGAACCTCGAAGGGTAAATTGATTATCTATATATATAGCATAGGTACCCATAAATAATAACTGGTAATTGTCTACATTCAAGCCACGTATAACAACGCATCCATACCACCTGGCATATTCTGCCTCGATCCAAAATGTCCAGGCTACATAATAAATCGGTTGTAAATCTGGTAAAACTATATCTAAAACTACGCTTCTGTACGTACCATTGTTTTAGTGTGGAAACGTACTGGATACTGCATCTGGCAATTGACAGTTTACCAACTAGACTTGTTTGGTCTGGCCAGTTAACTCTCGCTGACTTCTGATTATTTCTACCGGTACATAAATTTCGAATATGATGCCAACAAGCGCAACAAAAACGGAACATATAGACTCATTCGCGAGAACATTCTTGTGGCCAGCGCAGACCATAACACCTGCACCGCAGTGGCGCCGCATCTTCTGGCTCATTTCTATTTTATTTACAATATTCATAGCAATATGGCAATTCCCACCTTCCGCCATATTTACTAACCTGCACAGCTATACCCCTCTACATACCATTTTGGAAACATTCGCGGTTATTGTATCGGCAATTGTCTTTGCTGTGGGCTGGCATTCCTATGGACCAGATCGCAGCGTCAATGCACTGATTTTAGCCTGTACATTCTTCGCCGTTGCGGTGCTGGATCTGCTGCATTTACTTTCCTATTCAGGCATGCCTGATTTCATTACTCCATCGTCACCAGAGAAGGCCATCAATTATTGGCTGGCAGCGCGATTTGCCGCTGCATTAGGACTGCTGACAGTGGTTATCCCATTCGGGCGTGCCAGTAAAATAAAAAGTATCGCGATACTCTGGATGAGCAATGCGTTTGTTTATGTTGGCGTTGTTTTCTGGCTTGTCAGTTATCATCCAGAAATAATTCCGCGTACATTTCTCCCCGGATCCGGTTTGACAAACACAAAGATTACTGCAGAATGGGTGTTGATCGCGATCATGGCTGTCATTGCCAGCGTCATTTGGCAACAACGCAATAATTCCAAAGCCCACTACGACTCATCCAGCTTGTTTGCAGCGGTTATAGTGACTATCCTGAGCGAACTATGCTTTACTTTATACAGCGATGTAGCTGACGCATTTAACCTGCTCGGCCATATCTATAAAGTTATTGCCTACGCATTGATCTACCGTGCAGTATTTATTGTAAACGTTAAAGCTCCGTACGCTCGCTTGCGGGAAAGTGAGATACGTTATCAACGCATCCTGGAATCCATGCCCGACGCCATGATCAGCCTTGATACTAACTTCCGCATAGTTGGCTTCAACCCGAGCGCTGAACAATTATTCGGATATTCAGCAAACAATGTGCTTGGTCACAAGCTTGATCTAGTCATCCCGCAATATCATGCATTAGAACAAGCTATCCGGAATAATCAGATTTTCGATGCCAGGCATGCTACCCCGGATCAACCACACTTACATATCGAAAATGGACGACATAAGAATGGTGCTGCTATCATTCTCGATATCGCTTTTGCCAAGTTTGAATTGTATGGACAACCGGTCATTGTCACCATGGCGCGAGACATTACCGCTCAAAAACGTGCTGAAGATCAACTATATCAATTAAATCTTGAACTGGAACAACGTGTGCACACACGAACTGCCGAACTGGAGGCATCCAATAAAGAATTGGAAGCTTTTGCCTATTCAGTATCCCACGACCTGCGCACACCCTTACGGGCAATCGCTGGCTATAGCAGGATTTTAATGGAAGATTTCATCACAGTATTAGATGGCAATGCACGGGAATTTCTGCGGCGGATCTGCGCCAGCACACAACGCATGGATCAACTAATTGATGATCTTCTGGCTTTATCGCGCATGACACGCATCGAGATGTCTATTGACAAGATTAACCTTAGCCAAATAGCACATGAAGTGATCCGTCAATTACGAACATCTGAACCAGAACGCCAGGTCGAAGTACATATTGCACCCGATATCGATACTTTCGGTGACACAAGATTACTCACCGTACTATTAAGCAATTTGCTTGGCAATGCCTGGAAATACACCGGCAAAACCAGCCAGCCACGAATCGAATTCGGTTTAAAGCCGGATTCACATACCTACTATGTGTGCGACAATGGAATTGGCTTCGACATGCAATATGTTGACAAGATATTTGGTGCCTTCCAACGATTACACTCTCGGGATGATTTTCCCGGCACAGGTATCGGTTTGGCCACCGCCTCACGTATTGTCAATCGACATGGTGGTCGCATCTGGGCTGATGCTGAGATTAATAAAGGGGCGTGTTTTTACTTCACTTTAGATTCCCAAAACAAACAGGCATAACGTGCGCTACCTCCGCCCGGATGTCTTCTGGTGTAACAATCAGGGTAACTTTACACAAACAATGTCCACAAGCCGAGAACACTGACCACCAGCAACACCGTACCCAACACGCGTTTGAACAGTACATCGTTACCAAGAATGCGCTGATGAAACACCAGGCCCACCACATGCCCGATGGCCGCCACAGGCAATAACAGCAACGAAGTTGAAAAATGCATATTCACGCCGAGCAGTATAAAAGTAGTCATTTTTATTGCCACCAACACGAACCACAACACAAACAAGGTATTGCGCAATTCTTCCTTACGGACATTGTGCATAAATACCGCAACCATCAATGGCGCGCCAGACAACGAGGTCCCGGCAATATAGCCACCGAGGATCAAATAGAATCTATCCAACCAGCGATTTTGACTTTGGATTGCCAGATTGAACGTCCACATCGCACCATATAGACAGGTGATCGTATAGATAAACGTCAGCAACCATTTATTAGGCAAATTCAGTAACCCGAGCACTCCGACCAGGGCCGCCGGTATGATCCAGCCAACCGTTCGTAGCAAATAACGCCAGGCCACCTTTTTTAATTGGGTACCAATGGTCAGACTGGAGAAAAACAATAAATGGACGCCGATAATCGGTAGCCAGTACACGGGTTGATTAAACACAAATAACATAAACGGCAGTCCCAGTGCTGCTCCACCAAAACCCAATCCACTCCGTACAAATCCCGTCCAGATAAAAATCAACGCAATCAGGATCAATTCAATGGAAGAAAAGTCAGCGGGCATATGTCTACGTCATCACATAATTTATTAATATACTATCAGCAATAAAATAATAACCAAGCAATTCTTAATATCTTATTAAAGAATGATTATCGATTGCTGACGCCATGTTAAGTTTACAACTAACCAGCAAATTATTATTACCTGGTATGCATTTTTTTATCGATACATACGAAGAAACAATATAGTGATTCCAGATAGTGTGATGCACATCCATTTTGATTCCTTTACCCATCGAGTATATTTGCGCGTCGTTAATGGAACGACATGACCTAACCAACGAAGGGATACAACATGAAAAAAACATTATTAATTCTGGCAAGTGGTATTGCATTCACTGCAGCCAGTATCGCAGTAGTTAATGCAGCGACTGTACACAAACATCCACATGCGACCGGCACACACGCATCTGCCGCGGCTGCGCACGTTCCAGCTGGAGTAACTCCGCCTGCTGGAGCAGTGCCACCTGCCGGCGCAGTGCCACCTGCCGGCGCAGTTCCGCCTGCCGGTGCAGTTCCACCTGCCGGTGTAATACCGCCTGCCGGCATGCAACCACCTGCTGCTGCAATGTAATACCACTAGTTGTTAAATTGCGATCCGGCGCAGTTATTTTGTAGAACTGCGTCGGCATTGCTTTCCCCCGTATTTTACACAACATCTTACACATACTGATTGCACGTAACTCACTACAGGCAGACACTTAGCCTGACAATCTAAATCAGTGAAAACCCAAATCGGCATTAATTCAACCAAGGAGAACGTCAGATGAGTCTGGCAACAAAAAGCCTAAAATTCATTACGCTGATAGCAATTTTATTCGGCACCGTCACTGTAGCACTGTCTGCCGAACCGATTAATTTATTTATAATTCGCAACACGACGAAAACGCCCGACACAGTAATTGCTGCTGTAAAGGCTTACTCCGAAAGCCATAACTGGTTATTCGTCGGTGCGACAAAAGTTAAAAATGATCAGGTAACGTTGGTTAAAGTATGCATTCCCGAAATCGGCAAACAAATCTGGCCGCAAGGATTATATCTGAGCGCTTTGTTACCCTGTGGCAACCTTGGGATATATACCAATAAAGCCGGCAAAACCGAAATATCGATGCTCAAGGCAGAATATATGCACATCCTGGTGCCTACGCCTGAAATGGAAAAAGTCAGCGCCATGGCTGAACCAATGTTGAATGATATGCTGACAACTGCGCTGAAATAAGCAAGGCTCATAGTCGTTACCGCCTGCAGGTGCAGTAATTCAGGATACTGCACCTGCGCAACTGAAACGCTGATTATTACGGTTTGATATTTTGCAATGGAATATTGAACAACATACCACCGTTATTCCCACTCATAACACTCGGTACTACGCCATTCCATTTCTTAATTGCTTCGTGCTGTAATTTGAGTTTTTCCCATTCGAGCAACTTTGGATCCAGCGATAATAACAAAGCACGATTGGCTGCGGCTTCGCCTTCGGCAATGGCAATGCGCTTTTTGGCTTCGGCTTGTGCTGAGCGAATTTCATTTTCGGTGCGGATCGCATCCTGAATCGCACGGGTTTTAGCGCTGACCGAGTCAAGCAACGCCTGAGGTGGTCGCAAGGCCCCGATCAAGCCGAACTGTTGAATCGTAACGCCAAAACCCGATACCCGCGCGTTCAATTCTTTACTAATCCGATCCAAAAACTCTTCTTTTTTCGCGCCATTGATGTCATCGAAATTATATTCCGAACCGATCGACACCACGACATTGCGCGCGGTATCGCGCATATACCCGTGCGTAAAATATTCAATTCGATCGGCACGGAACTTGGTATAGAAAGTAGGAACCTGATCCGGATTCAAGCCATAGCTCACCGCCACATCCAGGTTCACTGGCACGGAATCTTTGGTATTAAAGGTCAACTCTTCGTTCGCCGGACTGCCTTCGAGTAAATCGTGTGTCCATACCACACGCTGAATAAACGTCGGATAGACGATGAGCTGTGTCTGGATCGGATTATAAAATACAAATCCTGTCACGGTATTTTCATGACTGATGCCTTTATCCACCAATCGACTTATTTTGATACCGGTGTAGCCGGGCGGGATAATCTTCCAATTAAACAAGAAGGAAGTCATGAAACTCAATCCAATGATAACGACCACAACGAGCAGCAGAATTTTCTTTGTGGCATTGTTCATTTTTCGTTTCCCCTGATTTGCATCGAACGTAGTCCCCATGTAATTTCCTCCTGGCCCAGTGTGATAATAAATAACAAGCGGATATCAATTCCCAACCTCGGCTAATACCCACAGCCATCTTAAACGAATACTACCTTGATTTGGGTTGCGTGCAAGCCAGAAAGTATGA
>JAHECZ010000099.1 GCA_024641475.1 Gammaproteobacteria bacterium | reverse complement strand
CCACGGCGATACGCAGCTTGCCATCGGTGCCATTTTTGAAACCTACCGGGCAGGATAAACCCGAGGCCAACTCACGGTGCACCTGGCTTTCGGTCGTGCGTGCGCCGATGGCACCCCAACTAATGAGATCCGCCACATATTGCGGCGTAATCAAATCCAGGTATTCGGTGGCGGCCGGTACACCCAGATTATTGATATCCAGCAGCACCTTACGTGCCAGACGCAAGCCCGCATTGATGTGGTAGCTGTCGTCCAGATCCGGATCATTGATCAAGCCTTTCCAGCCGACCGTGGTACGCGGTTTTTCGAAATAGACGCGCATGACGATCAGTAAATCGTCGCTCAGTTCGTCGCGGATTGCCTTGAGGCGTGTGGCGTATTCCAGCGCCGCAACGGGATCGTGAATCGAACACGGACCGATGATGACCAGCAGACGATCGTCCTGGCCATGCAGCACATGATGAATCGCATTGCGTGTGGTAAAGATGGTTTCGGTAGCCTGATCGGTGATCGGATATTCCGCATGTACCGCCGAAGGCGGGCTCACCTCTTTTATCTCAACGATTCGCAGATCATCTGTCCGGTACTTCATTTTCACCAGTTTGTCTTCCATACCACGCGTCACACTCATACCCTGCCTTACGGAGCCCCATTATGAGGCTAACCCTGATTATAAACGCGCTATTTTACAGGCAAGCCGGGACGATCCCAACCATCACGATGGGAAATCTCGTCGAATTGAAGCCGGCAGTTACTGGCCCTGAGCGGCCTGACTGGGTGGGTTGGTTAGTGCTGCAATAGCCGCTTTGGCCAGCTCCAGCGCATTATGCAAGTCTGGCATACGGGCTTGCAGTTCGGGTAGCTGCCCGGTACGCGCCTGCTCTTCCAGAATACGGGCGAGATCCGCCATCACCAAGGCACCAACGTTGGCGCTGGTGGATTTCAAACTGTGGGCACAGCGGCGGGCGGTGTCCTGCTCCTGCTGCTGAACGGCTTGTTCCAATTGCTGGATTAAGCGGGAACTGTCTTCAACATAGCGATTGAGCAGTATCACCAACTTGTCATCGCTGAGAAAGCCCCGGAGTCTTTCCAGAGTTTTGTGATCCAGATGCACTGATTCGGCCATCGCTTGTTCTCCTCCGCTACTTTTCAGGTTAACGGATGGTCGTGCTATTTCTGAAGATCTGGCTTAGCGCAAATCTGACCAATTGCGCTTGCAGTGAATCTGTCCCGACTGATGCAGATGTGCCACGTACGCATCAAACCCGGCCACTTGCTTATTACCCTGGGGTAATAAACTGGCCTGCAGAATGGCTGAATACAATTTCATGACGCGCACCTGCAACAATTGTGTCACTGCCGCTGCTTTCTGCGGATCGGTGCTGCTGGCCAATCGATAAAACAGATACATAACGCGCAAGGTGTTGTCACACAGATTGCCATGCGGATCTTCCTGTGGAGTAAATTTGGGCGCAACGCTGCGTAACAAAAGCGCTATCGCATTCGCCGCCAGGTCATAGCGTCGATTTGTATCGTTTTGTAATGCCAGCACCACAAAATCCAGCAAAGGCAAAATGCGTTCACGTGAGCGTCCCAGATAATCAGCCAGTGTCTGCGCATACTGTGTTGGATCGAGCAGATAAGCTGCACCTAACCACATGGCATAGCGTGCCGGTTCATGCGGATTCCACTGCGTCAATGCAGTCGCCGCTACTTCGCCAAACGCTTTTTGATCGGCAACCTGTAACGCAGCGAGTAAAACTTCGCGTAATACTTTGCGACGACAGCCGTGCCAATGTTGCAGAATGGGCAACACCACGCTACGCGCAACAGGTTGCTGCGCCGTTACCTGCAACACCGGCATTAAACCCGGCAAATAGTCAAAGCCTTGCTCGATCAGTTGTAACCAGAACCGCAGTAACACTGTTGCAACTTGCGTGTGCCGTTGCGTCAACACTTGTTCCAGCCAGGGCGCGGGCAGGCCGGTTTTATTCGCGTAATAAAAACACACCGCTGCACTCAGTGTGGTTGCTGGCAATGCCAATACTGCCGCCGGATCAGTTTCATCGGTATGGAATATTCCTGCCAGAATCACATAGCCAATATCCAAGGGCTGTTCGTGCTGCATACTGGTTGCAATGCTCTGTGCGTCAGGTAAATCGCTGCGCTGCAACACGGCTGCAATGCCCTGCCATATCGCTGCGGCTAACGTTGGATTTGCCAGAATCGAAATGCGTTGGGGCGCGGGAATACTGTTATCCATTTCCAGAAATAATCCCAGATAGGCTTTGGCAAAACGTGCCAGCACCTCCACTGCCTGGCCTGCCTGTATTTCCTTCAGTCGCGGCAATAAGCAGACATCATTTTGCTGACGTTCAACGGCCTTGTCCTGATATTCGGCAGGATAGCGTGAATGGATTTCAGGATTCATCAAATAATACCGTACCCATAAGTCAAGCGAGTATGCCACATGATGCGTGTTTGTCACGCAGATGCTATCCAAGGAAAAAATCACATCACCATGCAGAGACTGATACAATCCACGCAATTAATATGACAATTAATATGATTAGCGCCGATGAAAACACTGTTGCTGTTACCGAATATTGGAATGTTACTGCTGGGGATCGGCTTGCTCATCAGCGCAGCATATCTGAATCGTCGTCGCGAACGCACTTATCAGTCATTATTACAAACTCACGCTGCCGCGTTGCGCGATGGTCGCTGGTTTCGCATCCGTTATGCCTCACCCGTGTATTTCCAGCGCTGGCTGAAAATATTTCCGTGGAATGACAGTGGCATTCTGCATGTTACTGCGCAATCGATCCGACTTTATCTTGAACATGATCAAGTCATCAATATTCCGGTTGCGCAATGTCGAGCACAATGGCACGGTCAGAAATTTTTTCCGAATGGGTTTGTCCACTGGTTCAGTTTGCAATATGCCGGAACGATTCACTATCTGACATCGGAAACCGGTACGTTGATCCTGAATTCGCAGACCGGTACGGCGGATATTTTCACGCAACTCGGTAACTATCTGGATGACTCGCTGGTCGTTGATGTCCCGTATTTTCCGCCAGTTGCATTTGCCATCGAGAAAAATCCGGCCGCCCTGACCTGCGTGGCGGTGTTCTTTGTCTTGCTGGGATATTTCCTGATCGATAATTTCTTTGTATTACAGGAAGATTATCTCACCTGGCCCAAACAATACCTGTTTATCGGCGGCGGCCTATTGACGCTGATCGGCGCATTTCTGTTGATGGAACGAGGGAATGTTCCGGCGATTGAAAAAACCGCCATCGCGTTGTTATTATGTACCGTCACCGTCTGCGCCATGTACCCCGGTTTGCGTCGTTTGAATCAACTCACCGATAGCGACGGTTTACAATCCTATACCTATACCTTTTCAGAAACTCGTTTACTGATTCCGCAAGATTCCACCTTGCCGCGCCTGCCCATTGCCATGGGCAATAAGGAACGTGATTATTGGGCGCAATTTAAACCGGGTGAGACCTATGAGGTCCAGATCCGCAATGGCAACTTGGGTTTTTATCAAATAGATATGTCACCAATATATAGTCGTATGCGAAATTTTTATCAATCACGCAGCACGAACAAACTACCTGCGCCCGGGGAACCCGGCCCTGCTGACAACACGCCTGCTACCGTCGTTCCAATAATAAAAGAATAACGCTATTCAGCTACCGTAGTGGCGGCATCATACTGTCCAACATTAAAACCGATACTCAGACGTGATTGTGCGGCGTTATGTTGCGTCACTTCGTGGAGGATGTCCGGTGCAAAAAAAATAAACCGTCCGGCCTGCGGGATAATATGCAGGCGCTGATTAGCCAATGACAACACCAATTCACCGGAATCCGGCGGCACCTTTATATAGTATGTTCCCGACAACAACTCATTGTCATCGTCATGTGAATGTGCGGTAGTGACATCCCCCTGTTGCATCAGATTAAACCAACAACCAATCCGCAGGGTTTCCAATGGACGTTGCAGAATTAATGCTGCCTGTTGCCGCGCGGTTTGTAAAATCAACTTCAGCTGGGGGAGTTCCTGCTGCGGCAGATAAATATTTTCATGGCGGCCACCGAAAAAATGGCTGCGTCGACCGGCAGCAGCCTCAATCAGCCGCATGACATGCATGGCTAATTCGTCATTCGATTCTGCACAAGCGGCACAGTCATGGCTGTACCATTGTGATTTTTCAGTTGATGATTGACTGGAGCTGGCTGACATCGGCAGTGACCAACGAAATCATCAGGTCTCCAGTTTGGTGAGCAACAACATTCCCAGCCAGACGCCAAAAAATATTGAAATCACTGCCATAACTGATTCAAGTGACAGTGTCGACAAACCACTGATACCCTGGCCAATATTACAACCGTAACTTATTGTGCCACCGATACCCATCATGGCTGCGCCGACAATAGTCGTCAGCATAGAGCGCAGATTCAAATCCACCGGGTCCCAATGCTTGTCAATCGCATGTATCACAATCAATCCACCTACATAGCCGATGACCGCGCCGGTCACATCCAGCAACCAATAACCGATCGCCGCCGGCAGCACCACACCCACCGTAAACTTCACGATGGGAATATGCCGAGTGATCAATGAATGGAATAACGATGCCACAAACAAACCAATCACAAAAAAGATCGGTATCGATGCTTCCGGTGTGCCTTTCATCAGTACCGTGCTGCCAATCCGGGACAACGCACCGACCACCGTCAGTGAAGCCGGTTTGCTATCCGGGGCAAATTCATCCAAGGTCACTACGCCGGATAAATACCAGGCCGGCACCACCACCGCACCAAGTAGCATGCCCACCACCAATAATTTAACTTCGCCATGTTGTTTCCACACGGCCACGATATAGGCAAGCAATATCGAACAGATCAACAGCATCGGGATCCATTTGGAGATACCTAATAGTGGCGCCAGACCGGCATCGCCACCTTCCAGCTGAATCGCGGTATGCGCGGTCACCCATAAACGCATCGGTTCCAGCCAACCATATTGCGTCATGTAGCCTGCTAACATAAAAATCACCAACGCGACGATGCCGGTGATATTACCTTCACCGGCGCGCACCACGGTACGTGCTGCATCACCACCCGCCAATGACGCACCCACACCAAATATCAATCCGCCATAGATAACCCCTAACCAGTCCAGCGTGCCATCGCGATAATTGGTGGTGGCGATCGCGACCGTGCCGGTTATCTCCAGTAATTGCGTGCCCAGAATCGCGATCAATGCCGCTGCTATGATCGTGACCATGTAACGATGATGCCGTATCAACAACATATTGCTCACCGCTGCGACCATGCACACGCGATAATGGCGCATCAGCACACCAAAAAATAATCCAACCGATAAACCGCTGGCCATCAATGCTTGAGTTTTCGTTAACATAGCAATCCCCGCTGCTTGTGTTGATACGCATTTGTATTTGGTAATGTTGCGATCTTACCAAATACCGGCCGCGCAGCGGGAGAAACCTTGCTGTAAAGGAAGGGGCCGCAATGATTGCGGCCCCGGATGAGATTACCAGACAAACCAGAGATTCAAATAGATCGTATCGTTGTTGCTGGCATCGGTGGTGGTGCCATCGAATTTACCGTACATGCGATATTGTGCGGTGAATTTGGTGTTCTGCCAGGGCAAATAGGTAAACTCAGCAATCCAGCCATCACTGTCAGGTTTTGTTGTGTTTTCCCAATTGCTATTGTCATCACCGGTCACATTAAAGTAACCCAACGTGCCAACCATGCGATTGGTCCAGAAATAACTGCCATCGGCTTTTAATGTTTTAATCTTGGGTGTGGTGCCATCGACTGCATAGGTCCGCTTCTCGGTGATATAGCTCGCATGCGCCGACACAGAATTGTCGCCCAGCTTGCCCTGATATTGCGTATCAATGCCGATGTCGTTGTAGCGATTATGCTCAACACTGCCAATGCCACTTGGGTAAATCGAAGCGTGCATACCAATCAAGCCGATCATAAAGCTGCGCTCGGCGGTATTATTTTCCCACGCCAATCGCCAATATGGTGCCACACCTTCGATCGTATTCACGCTATTTGGTGTAGGCGCAACTTGCTCATTGCCCGCCGAATCTGCACCCAAATGCGCAGAACGATAGAAAGTCACCTCGGCATAAAATTGATTATCCCACATACCA
>JAHECZ010000038.1 GCA_024641475.1 Gammaproteobacteria bacterium | reverse complement strand
AGCATGGCTTGTCGGTGTTCTGAAGCTGGAGAAGAAAACCCCAGATGTTGTCGAGGGGCATAGGGATTGGAACGTGTACATGTTTCACATTTACTCAACACTCGGACGTATGGCAATTCTCGTTTTCCATATGGATGGCCAGCTGCTTTGAGCTTTAATTGCTTAATCATTTAACACAAGAATGTATGCGGTAAATTAGTTGTTATGAAAAATCATAAGATATCCTCCGGTGTGGTACATGATATCCCAGTGGATTTGAAATCTACTCTGCTTGGTGATAAATCGGCGCTGGCACGTTGGGAGGACATAACACCACTTGCACGCAATGAATGGATATGTTGGGTTGAAGATGCCAAGAAAATAGAAACAAGGCACAAGCGAATTGCAAGAGTTGTTACCGACCTTAAAGGCGGGAAGCGACGGCCTTGTTGTTGGCCGGGATGTTCGCACCGGGAAAAGACGGGTAGATGAGAATAAGTTACGTTGAGTATTTGTCTCGGTTAACATTTCGTTTATGATTACCTGTTACATGAAGGACATGATGCCCGGCAAGATCATTTCCAAAGCCCTGTTTTCCGATATTCAAGATTTCTCTCAGACCTGGAACGGAAAGACATTTGCAGGAAACTTAATTTAGGGAGACAACACTGCCCTCATGGGCGATCTGGCAGATAACATTTTAGGAAACGGCAATTAGATCGATCACTGCTGATATCTTATAAAAACACGATAAGGCTGACAAAGCGAATCCGGCTGACATGCCGAAGGCGCGCAACTGGTTAGCAATATTTGCCTCACCAGGAATCAAAATGAATGGTGCGATAGTAGACAACTTCATGACCTCGTTCAGGCGCACGCAGACGCGCAAACGCGGACTGCATGAGTCAAGCATGTACTATGTCCGGACAAAAGCCGGGCAACTGCGTGTTATGGATTCTGGAGGCAGCAAGCCGACGCTGGTGCTGACACCGGATGGCCCGTGCGTCATCGAACATTACATCCCATTGATCAAGAGTTTCTCTGATCAGTTCAGAGTCATCTGCTTTGATATGCCGGGGATTGGTTTTTCCTTCCCGGGTTACGGCTACCAGTTTGGCGTAGCCGAGTCCGCGGACTTCATCGTTGAACTACTCGATACCTTATCTGTACCGAAAGCAGCCTTTGCATTTACCTGTGTAAACGGCTTCTTTGCCATGAATTTGGCCAAGCGATATCCGCGGCGCGTTTCCCATCTGGTGCTTGCGCAAACTCCGTCTTTTGACGGCATGCGGCAGTGGGCCGACCGCAATATTTCCAAGCCGTTACATATTCCGTATCTGGGTCAGGTCATCACCACCGTCAAGGCTGAATTTCTTGCGACGCGCTGGTTTGACCTGGCCCTACCCCGGGGCAGCGAACACAAGAGCGGTTTCGTGACGCAAGCTCGGGAAGCGCTGGATGCCGGAAGCTGTTTCTGCCTGGCGAGCTTGGTTCAGGGCGTCCTGCACAGTCACGATGAGGATATTCGTGGGGTTCAGTGCCCCACGCTCGTGATCCACGGTGACAGTGATTTTTCACATAGGTATACAGACTTCCATTCCATCACCGATCCGATTCCGCACGCCCAAGTCATTGCATTTAGGGGTTGCGGACACTTCCCCGACTTGGAACGGCGCTCTGAATATGTAGATCATGTTCAGCGGTTTTTGCTGCATAATAGCTGATCGGGCAACCAAGGGATCTATCCCCAGCCCCCGCAACACCCGGCAAGCGGTTCCAGACGGGGAGTTCCTCGAAGAAATTTAAGGAAAGTGAATATGAAAAAACTTATATTGGTCGTTATTTCGGTTCTTTTAATTGCGGGCATTATTTTATGGATGAAGGGCAATACAACAAGAGAAATCAGTACTGTTATAGATATTACAGCCCCGCCGGAGAAGGTGTGGAATATTCTTACGAATATTAATGATTGGCATAAGTGGAATCCAATCGTCGTTCAAGCCAGCGGCGTTCCGTCCATCGGGTCGGAGTTAACCCTTACCATGCGCGGTGAGGACGGCAAGGACGGTCCGAAATACATGCCGGTGGTGACAAGCCTTAAAGAAACAATGTCATTTGAATGGCGGGCAAATATGATCTCGGAATTTATGTTTACCAATGAACGAATTTTTAAACTTGCAAAAATTGATACCGGTACGCGTGTAACAAATACGGAAACATTTAAAGGTATGCTTATGCCCCTGTTTTGGAGCAAACTCAGCAGTCACGTACCATCAATGTTAACTGAAATGAATAATGCACTTAAAGAAGTTGTGGAGAAAAAGTAGGAGTCACGGTGCAGCGATCAACGGATAAGGTGATGCCTAGCTTTCTCGTTGGGTCTTACTCGCAAGAATGGCGCTTCGCTCTGCTTTAGTTCGAAGCTTACGCACGTTGTCAGGTCACTGAAGATCAGGAGGGTGCGTTTATGAACCGATTCACTTCTTATGCCGCAATTGTTCTGGCCTATCTGATTGGCGGAGGATCGTTGCTGCTTTTTGTTGCCTTTGTCATCGCCGGTCCTTTCCAATTCATCCATTTTGGCATTTCGGAATCGCAGGCACTCATTTGGGATGCGTTCCTCTGCATGCTGTTCTTTATTCAACATAGTGGAATGATACGGCAGTCATTTCGCGCTCGGCTGTCGAACGCCGTTCAACCGCACTACCAGGCCGCGACTTATGCTATCGCGTCCGGCGCCTTGCTTGGGGCGGTGATTTTACTTTGGCAGACCACACCGACTGTTTTTCTTGATGTACATGGTCCGCTTCAATGGTTGTTCCGTGCTTCCTCCGTGCTTGCCATCGCCGGTATCGTTTTGGTGGTTCACGCGCTCAAGACCTTTGATCTATTTGGCCGGATATCCATCACGGATCGGCTCCAAGGTATACAACAACGGTCCCCGCAATTCTACTTAAGCGGCCCCTATTTCTGGGTCCGCCACCCTCTCTATTTCTTCATGCTTGTGCTGATCTGGTCAACTCCTGAAATGAATTCCGACCGCATTGTTTTTAACGTCCTTTGGACTTTCTGGATCATTTATGGCTCGTACCTTGAGGAGAGAGACCTGGTCGCCGTGTTCGGTGCAACATACTGCCGTTATCAAGAAACTGTCCCCATGCTGCTGCCCTGGAGAGGGCCCGTTGGTCAGAAAATGCAGAGTTCATGAGGCCCACCCAAAGCGATTCACGCGACCTATATTGGCCGTGGGGTCGAAACGCGGTTACTGATCTCGATTCCGGTGATCGTCCAGAAGCTGGCTAGTGATACCGGGTCTGAGGTTGAAATTCAGACCCGGTTTTCATTGATGCGCCTATCAGGGAGCATTATGTGCAGTACGCGCAACGGGTGGCTGGTGGAAGACGGGCCTCTAGTGGTCCATGCGTATAATCAGGTAACAACCGGTATACACTTGGTAGCGCCGGCACCGCTAATGGTGCGTAAAACGCACCCTACCGAATCTGTTCACTGCGCGTCGCACATATCGGTGTCACCGTATTTTACGCATGGACCACCGGGCTGCTCCCGGAATCCGTGATTCAGCAACCGCTTCGTTTTTGTCCAGGCCCCTCGGGATCCACTAGATTGAAACAGTCACCCCCAAATCCGAACGGCCAGTAAATCAATCCGCCGGGCGGCCAGAAAATGGAAACCGCCCTGAATCTTGCACCCAATTTTCCTGTTCGTACGGACTCACCATCCTTAACGAGTTCATAGGGTACCCCACCCACTACGTTCCAGAAAAATGGCCTCATGGTAACTTCACCGGCATCAACTGCCGGTCGTCCATAGATTTTGATTTGCGTTCCTTCCGGCAGAATAAACTTGGTTTGGGTTGAACAGCCGGCGAGAAAAAAGGTAAGCATCAACAACGTAAAAATAGCATTCTTGTACATCTTGCACATAACATCCTCCATTATTTTCGTCTATCTTGCCATCGACCGGGACTTTTGTCGATATTAATGCTGTTGAAATTAAATCCAGAGTAACCCGTAAAATAGAAATACATCATTCATCGGGTACTCCCGATGACTACGGTTCAACATTCAATCCAGGCATTGGCAATGAGATATTTGGCAGACAGCTATTTCCGTACTCTCTTCAATCTGACTTTTTCAACGAAATCCGCGGTGATTCTGGTTTCGCCCTGTTAGAGCGCGGCTTTTTCCACTCTGCTTTTGGCGAGTTTGCGAATGAAACGGCGCTTTCGATAATTTTTGCAGCGCCTGCTCATCCCACACTATGTTTTCACTAGTCATCTCTATCCCCCTTGAGGTTATGCCATCGGTATTTCTTTTGCAGGCAACAAGCCAAACCGTCACGGTATTTACCATGCCAATGATTATGCCAACTTACGGAAAACATGCTGTTTTTTGAAAACCAGCCGCGCATATTTTAACGATCCACAGGGTTTGGCATATCGTGTTTTCTACATTGGCGCATGCGGTCGTCATTGCTGGTGTCGTTTCATACAAGCCTCCGTATCCCTTAAGCCCAGAACAACAAGGCTCTTGCTCTTCAGACAGCGTGTGGATTGATTCTTGCGCCGCAAGAGCTGGTCACCGGCATCATGGTGAACTTGTAACTCCAGAGGTGATAAATGAATAGAATAGGAATTTTCTTCGGAACGGACAGCGGCACCACGCGCCTGATGGCGAAGAAGATGTCGAAAAAGCCCGGTGATGTGGCGGATAAGCCACTTAATGTCAATCGCACGGAGGCGTCGGAGTTCATGGGCTATGACGCACTGATTGTTGGCACGCCGAGCTACGGTGAAGGGCAGCTTCCGGGAGTCGCCACCGGCGTGCAGCAGGGAAGCTGGGAGGAGTTTTTGTTAAAACTTGAAAATGCGGACATGTCCGGCAGGCGCGTAGCGCTGTATGGCCTGGGCAACCAGGATAAGTATACCGCCCAGTTCGGGAACAATGTACCTCTTGTATAAATTATTCAATCAACGCGGCGTGGAGATCATCGGTCCCTGGCCGACTTCAGGTTATGTGTTCGAGCAATCTATGTCCGAGGTCAATGGCCAATTCGTCGGATTGGTTCTGGACAACCACACCCAGGCCTTGTTGACCGACGATCGTATTGACCACTGGTTGGCGAAAGTCACGCCGGCGCTGGCGGGTGGCGCAACACAAGAGGCTATGTGATGCGACGAGCACAGTTTACAGTCTCCGTTCGACCGCTGAAACCCGCCGGCATACTACGAGCATGCGCAAGCTATAACTGGCCGCAATAGGTAAGCTCCACCAGCATATCCTTCTTGAGATTCTCCAGCCAACTTCTGATTCTGCCGGGATTTCCACCCTTGATATGGCCCTCGTGTTAGACGGCGTGTATACCCAAGGGCAGGGTGGTGCTGTGTGTCATCCTGTTGCGCCGCCGCGTAACACGCAGCTGCTGGATTTGCTGCTACACCTGATCCGGCGGGTGATGCGTTGTTTGGTGAGACAGGGTGCGCTAGTGGAAGAGGCGGGAACGTTGTACCTGAATGATGCCGATCCGGATAACGTGTTGGCGCCGTTGCATGCGGCGTCCTGCACCTACCGCATCGCGTTTGGGCCTAGAAAAGGGCACAAGGTGCTGAGTCTGCAAACGGTGCCGCAAACATCCCTGCCGGTAACCTCACCCCTGCGGGATAACTTGCGTTGTGCAAATCGGCTCTCCTGCCGATTTGTCACGGTGTATTGGCACCGAACCATAAGCTGCGGGCAGATGTGGTGCCGAAGCAATCAGCCACCGCAGGTGTACCGGTGACGAAAGGTGGGCAAGAGGAAGTGGAGGGCAGCAACGCCGCCTGGCGCATCAACTGGGCCAGGCTGCTAAAACGCGTATTCAATATCGATATCGAAACCTGCCCCCACTGCCAGGGCAGGCTGAAGATCATTGCCGCCATCACCTCCCCGGCGGCGATCACCAAGATTCTGACCCACCTGGGTCTCTGTGCCCAACCGCCACCGGCAGTACCTGCCCGGTAGGGTAGTCGTCGGTATTTTGCGGTGTGAGGACTGATTCAGCGGAGAGAAGGTTGTATCTCTAGGTCATGATCGGGCAACTGACGCAGATTTTCTAGACAAAATAACGGGTAACCGGTTGGAATCGGCAAGCGCTGATGGTGGAATACTTGCGGGTGGGGCTGGAAAGGTGGGTTATACTACTTATACCCAAACTACATGATTGATGCATAACTTATTCTTTTCTTTAGTGTTCCCAATTTGTAGAAACCGCTTGTTATCGCTATAGCGATAGTTATGGCTATAGAACTTGTGGTAGTCTCTCTGTGTTCAGCAACCTTCGCTTAAACACATTAAGCACTGCTGGACACATAGAATGGCAGGGTAGAGGGTTTTTCTACGATTTTGGTTCGTTATCAGAACTCAAAAGGACTTGCATTCGATTTCCTTATCAATCTAATTATCTAGGAGTAGCAGTACAATGGTTAATAATAGGGGAAAATATTTCGGCGCCATAATTTTAGCGGGGGCGATGCTGGGCTCTAACTATGCATCAGCGGATTGCAGTTACCTACCGCTTGCCAACGGCCTCGCAGTAGGGTGGGATAAAATGATCGACGGTACCGAGACAAGCTTTAAACCGAATCCAAATACATCGGTCTGCGTTGATATACCAAATGCATTATCTCAAAATTTCTTCGTGTTCAATATTGACACTCCCGTAACTAAAGATGGTACAGAAGGCGGCACTCCGTCTGCCTTGAGTCACATGTGGTTGATGGGTTCAGCCAACCTTGCTTATATAAAAAATGTATTAAAGAACACGGGGAATGATGTTTCTGGTTCATTCAGTGTCAAGGGTATTATTCACAGCCACGCGCTGGAGTGGGCGCTAAACGATAACTGGTGGAAGGCACGAGTTGATGCAGACGGTCGTCAACTGTACCCAGACGGCAATCCCAATAAAGTATGGTTTGATAAGATCAATTGGCTAAAAGCACATGGAATGGATATCCAACTGGAAGTCTGTTCTGTAAGTTTATCGAGCGCTGGTTTTACCCATGACGATGTCTATCCTGGAATTCTGACTAACCAGGGTGCGTTAGGTCGTATGTCTGTTTTACATCAGAATGGTTATGCCATTGTGGCGGAAGGCTGGGTTGACAACGACTCCAGGTATAAAATTAAAGATAAATAATTAGGAAGGGAATAAGTAAGACTTTATGCACTGTCGTTAAGGGCCGCTATTTATGCGGCCCTTTTTTCATGGGCGCCAGTGCGTGTCCTGAGCTTTTCGTTTCTATATTTCAAGTATTTCAAGTGGCCGCTCAACATCCGGTTCCTATTCCATCAGCCAGTTCCCCGTGATTCTTCAAGTTCTCCATATTGAGCATCACACAATACGATTGCCATTGTCGGCTCTGGACCCCAATGGTAAGCCGATAATCGATCCTGTCACTGCCGGGCTATTCTTTCGTGATGCCTGTTCCGCCAAGATTGCTGCTGCGTATCACGCCAGGCAACATTATGGTTATCAAGGCAGGCTACACCATAACAATAAATACCAGTATGTCAGCCTTACTGGCGGCGAAGACTATCGCGAATGGTTGGTCACGCTGCCGCACTATAGTCACAGCCATTTCACAGCGCACTTTACGGAACGCAATATGTTGCCGCATATACGCAGCAAAACCCGCTTTGACTATCTGTGACGCAAATTGCTTTTTATCGAGGAGATGCAGAGTGACTGGCACCAGGCTGCCAGTTCCAAGCAACGGGCCCGTAATCTATTACCGAAAGCACCGTTTCACAAGGAGTGGATAACTCTTGCCGTGAAATTGCTCCTCATCCATGCCAGCAAGCACCACTACCAGGGCATCGCCTAGGTCAATGGCCATTTACTGCAACAACTTTACCAGCAACAACTACCCGCTGTTGCCCGCATCTACGACCGGCAAATTCAGTCCTGTTTGCGACATTTAGGTAAGACCTGGCAGGCATTACCCGATAGCACCCTGATAAAAAGCAGTCAACCCTGGTTACGAGCAAACGCCACGGTGACAACTGGCGGATAAGCAGTGGCGACGGTAGGCTGGAAACACGTGCTCGCTACACGATGCGAGAGGCCATAAGTTTTATCGAACGCCACAGTAAACAAGTCGAGGTGCCGGTACCGTGGTTCGAAATCCCACCGGCAATGGCACAAGACATCAACCACCATGGCCTGCCGTTATTTGGCAGTCTGCTGTCACATCGTCCAGACTCGCTATCAACAAAATAAAGCTAGAATCGGGTAACACCACGCCAACCTATTGTTAACACATTACCAGTCCGGCGGTGATCACCAAGATCCTGAGCTACCTGGGGCTCAGTGCCCAACCAACACCGGTAGCGCTTGCTCGTAAGGGCGAGCTATTCGCCTTCGACTAATCTGCGGCAAGATCGAACGCAAAAAGCGACGATGTCCGGGCGAGCAGGGTAGTGGCTGGGTAGTAGTCGGCGTTTTGCGGTGTGAGGGCTGATTCAGCGGAGAGAAAGTTGCTTCTCAGTATCGTGTTCGGGTTACTTCTGCAGATCTTCCGGGAAAAATAACACGCAACCGGGTGGTATCGGTTGGCTCTGAGGGTGGAATACTTGCGGGTTGGGATGGAAAGGTGGGCTATTCTACTTATACCTCGTGTCACTCCCCGTCGTGTTAACCAGGCCACTGCTGATATTTTAGCGCAATTTGCTTGCAATGTATTGAGTAAACAAGTATGTTTACTCAATACATTGAGCGGAAATACACTAAATACAAACGAACCGACCGGCATGAAAGAACCAAGGCCACAAAGTAGTGGCGGATGTCGCTTTGCCTGAGAAGTCAGGCCTGGTGAATACCGGAATCAAGACGGTGGCTGAAAAATCAAGTATCTAGCGGTTAACAGTGTGCCGTCATTTTCCTGATGAAATGAGGCCGCTCCAAGTCTGTGGTTCCGCGTTTTTTAAAGAGAATCTCCCACCGACTATTACCGACTGGGTCGATGTATTGGATCCCACCAAGCGGTGCGATTATGTCGTTCAACCGGGATAGACAAAAATTAATCAAATTTACTGGACATACCTGAACTGGCAAGTCAGCGATTGGCGGTAATACAAGAAAAGGTGTTTTCTACAACAAACGGAGGATTCAATGGATAAGAAATTTGTGGTGGCTGGTTTATGCTATGCCATTCTTGGCATGGCTCTAGGCATATTTATGGCGGCATCAAAAGACCATGGCCATATGGTGACACATGCTCACATCATGTTAATTGGATTTGTTGTATCGTTTATATACGGTCTGTGTCATAAATTATGGCTGAATAATACGACATCAAAACTCGCAACG
Source organism: Gammaproteobacteria bacterium (assembly GCA_024641475.1). Lineage (GTDB taxonomy): Bacteria > Pseudomonadota > Gammaproteobacteria > UBA6429 > Thiohalophilaceae > JACQBC01. The sequence goes on along the minus strand of JAHECZ010000038.1, from coordinate 14,942 downwards.
GCTCAATTTTTTATCCACCAAATTGGCGCCATCGGTATTGTGATTGGTCTGTTTCTACTTTACGGAAGACATATTGCGGAAGAAACTATTGATCCGGTACTGGCACTATCATCCATTACAGTTTTTACCGGCATGGTGCTGATGATGGTGCTTTTCATAAAATCAATGAGGCATTAATCGATACCGGCAAAAATCATTTCGGATCAGGGAGTCAGGCCGCACCGGGCATATACTCCCTGACCTGTTTGATATGATAATCCGTAAACTAGTGGTTTTTTGCTCTCATCTTGTGGTTTATGCACCGAATACTATATCCGGCAACCTAAGGTATCCGGAGCGATGTCGAATTAATACCAGCTCCGGAATATGGGGTCGGGAATAATTTTCGGGGTTGCGTTCAACCTTTGTGCGGCTAATGGTCTGATCACCGGTACCGCACCATAGTGCCACTTCCATTTATAGTATATTGTTCTGTTTTTCGTAATACACGATAGACCAGGCGCCAGGGCTTGTTAATAAATTAATAAACAGTTATGTTCAATCAATATGAAAAAGCGTAAATATCACAAAACGCGCCGGGCGGAACAGCAGGGTGAGACAAAAGTAAGAATTGTCGAAGCTACAGTGAAATTGCACGAGGAGCTTGGTCCGGCCAATACCTCAATCAAGGCCATTGCGGAACAAGCGGGTGTGCAACGACTAACGGTATATCGCCATTTTCCAGATGATGCCAGTCTATTTGAGGCCTGCACTTCCCATTATCTGGGATTGCATCCGCCACCGGATATGGACGAGTGGATAAATATCAAACATGCCGGTGAACGCTGTCATGCTGCAGTACTGGCGTTCTGCCGATACTATCGTCAAACCGGAAAAATGTGGGCAGTGGCGTACCGCGATCTCGATAAGATTGAGGCACTTCAGGGGCCCATGGGCCAGTTAGAAGCATATATTGACATGGTGAATGATGATCTGGTTAAGGCATGGAAGCAAACCCACAACATCAAGAAACAATTGCAGGTCACCCTGCGGCACGCGCTACGGTTTTCTACCTGGCAATCACTGCAAAAATTATATTTAAAGGATGAGAAAATCGCCGGACTGGTGCAGTGCTGGTTGAATGGTATTGTAAACTCGTAACAGAGAACAGGCCGCTGGTCGTTTTAGCTTGCAGGCAACTTGGGGCACCAATAATGGTGACGGATTGGACCTCGCTGTTTTAACTGCAAAAAAGCAGATCTATATGGATATAGATGCTGAGAATTTCCAGATTGCCATGCTTAGGTCGCGAGCACTTCATATTGTTTCATCCTGTTGCACTACCGAGTAACACGCAGCTGCAAGATTTGTTGCAACACCTGATCTGGCGAGTGATGCGCTGTCTGGTGAAACAGGGCGCGTTGCTGGAAGCGGCGGGAGCGTTGTACCTGAGTGATACCGATCCGGATAACGTACTGGCGCCGCTGCATGCAGCGTTGTGTACGGACCGCATCACGTTCGGACCTAGAAAAGGGCACAAGGTGCTGAGTCTGCAAACGGTGCCGCAACAATCCCCGCCGGTAACCTCGCCCCGTTGTGTGGGTGAGGGCGGGTTCAGCCTGCACGCCAATACCTTTTGTCCTGCCCATGACCGGGCGACGCTGGAGCGGAAGTGGATTTTTTGATACGCCTCCCTATGGCCTACCTCCGGCCGCGCCCGCTTTCTTTCGTGATTAAAAAGTGATATCTCCGTGACCGCTTCGTGAACACCTCAGCGCAGTGTATCTTCTGCGCGGATAACGCGCGCTACAAAAACTCAGCAATCAACAACTTGTTACAAGGAGAATTGCAATGCGTAAGACAACTACATTGTTTGCGGGAAGCTTGCTTTCAATTTCCATGCTGGCTGCCAGCAACGGTTGGGCCGGTGATATGGAAACCTATAAAATCACCATTACCAACCTGACCCCCGGACAACCGATTGCGCCGGTAATGGCCGCAAGCCACCGTGGGGGCATGTCGTTTTTTGAAGTCGGTCAAGCACCAAGCGACGAATTGGCCATGTTGGCGGAAGCCGGCAATGGTGCACCAATGGCGGCCAAGCTGCTAACTATGCCGGGTGTCAGTGACGCGCAAGTCAGCACCATGGGATTGACTTTCCCGGGAAAATCAACAACGATGATGATTACTGCGAAACCCGGTAGAGACAATGTGAGCATCGGCGCTATGCTCGGTGCCACCAATGATGCATTCCTGGCGGTTACCGACGTGATGCTGCCCAAGGATAACCAAATAACGACCTATATGGCCGATGCGTACGATTCGGGAAGCGAAACCAATGACGAATTGAGCACCACCGTACCCGGTCTTGGTGGCGCAGGCTACTCCCCCTTTGACGACGGTGAAGGCTTTGTACACATTCACAATGGTATCCATGGCATCGGCGATCTCTATGCCGCCGAACGAGACTGGCGCAATCCAGTCGCGCAAATCGTTATCCAGCGGGTAAAATAGGTAACAAAACGGTAAGTGGCGAATCGGCGGGCGACGCCGATTTGCTTTTTCATCTTACCGTTGACCGTCCTGGGGAGTTCCGCGACAAATCCGAAATGCCGAGGAATCTTAAAGTGCGCGATTTTACCTTTATAAGAATCCCGCAATTCTTGTTCGCCGGTGGTTTCGCCTTCGAGCAACTGAATCCTGGCCAACACCTCTTTCGTGTTTAACTGCGGCGAGTAATCACTCGCCCGCTTTAACAGTTTTTCCATAGAATGTCAGCTTCAGGCAGCATTCTGAATCGAATCCAGTTCCACACAATACATGGATATTTCATAGGTGGTGCCGAAACAAACATCCACCGCCGGTGTACCGGCGACGGAAGATGGGCAAGCGGGAGTGGGAGGCATAAACTCAGCCTGGCGCATCAGCTGGGTCAAACTGCTGAAGCACGTATTCAGCATCGACATCGAAACCTGTCCTCACTGCCAGGGTAAGCTGAATATCGTAGCCGCCATTACTAACCTGGCGGCGATCACCAATATTCTGACCCACCTGGGGCTCAGTGCCCAACCGCCACCGATTGCGCCTGCTCGTCAGGGTGTCCTATTCGCCTTCGACTAATCTGCAGAAAAATCGAGCGCAAAAGCGACGATGTCCGAGCGGGCAGGGTGGCTGTCGGCATTTCGCGTTGTGAGGGCTGATTCAGCGGAGAGAAAGTAGCTTTTGAGTATCGTGTTGGGGTTACTGCCGCAGATCATCCAGTCAAAATAACAGGCAACCGGGTGGCATCGGTTGCCACTGAGGATGGAATACTTGCGGGTTGGGTTGGAAAGGTGGGTTATACTGCTTATACCTCCTTGCGCACCCAGTCCACGCTGGAGCTGACCAGAAACAATGTGATCTTGTACCCGGAAGCGATACCGTCATTGGCGATACTCCAGGCAACGGACGAGCGCTCTTCATGAAAGCCATTGGTGACGACTACGACTAACTGTTTAGATCCAGACATTTTCTCATTCTCCTTGGTTTTGTTGAATTAGCAATGTAGCTATAGCGTTTGATGCATGAGGATTCCAGTCAGGTCCCGAAACCAAAATATTTTTAAAAATGATTTCGTGGCGGGTTTCTCTAGTGTAAGTGACTCAATATATTGTCCGTAACGGCATGGTTGTCGATTTGGCGCGGCATTGACCACAAATTGCAGATAATTACACTGATGCATTGGACGTTAAAAATGTTATGAAGAGTAGAAATAAATAGCTTCGGCTAGATCCGATGTGAGCCGGTACAATTAACTAGTCCAGTCACTATTTTGTGGATGGTAAATCCAAGGAGTTGTTACTTCGTGGAAATAGATGGCATGGCGGGTTCTGAATCCAGTTCCGAGAAAACCAGAGATTCGATAATTCATACATTAGAACACTGCTGTCCCGTTAACAGAAACAAAAAAGGCTTAAATCTCAATGAACTGTTACAATATAAGAGCGACCAAACACTGTAATAGAAGGAGATTTAAGCCTTGGCTCATCATAACACCGTATTTTCACAATTGCTCAAATTTATCCTTAGACATGAATTCGAGGCCCTTGCAAACCGTCATCATTCGGGGCGATCTTTCCGCACCGCATCCCGGTGGTCACAGTTCGTGAGCATGGCGATGGCACAGTTGGCGGGGCGGAACAGCTTGCGGGATATTGTTGATAATGTCTCGGCGCAGGCCCACCGTCTTTATCATCTGGGCAGTGCGAAATTATCGCGTTCCAATTTATCCCGCATCAATGACGGGAAGCCTTACGCCTTATACGAGGCACTATTTGGAAAGCTGTTGAGTCGCTGCCAAGGTGTCGTACCTGACCATCCTTTCCGGTTCAGTCATCCGCTGTATTCGTTGGATGCATCGACGATAGATTTATGTCTGTCGGTTTTCCCCTGGGCGGACTTCCGCACTACCAAGGGGGCGATAAAGCTCCATGTTGGGCTGAACCATGCCGGGTACCTACCGGAATTTGTGACGGTTACCGACGGCAAAAAGCATGATGTCACCGTCGGTCGCACGCTGGAATTCCCCAAGGGTAGCATTATCGCGGTTGACAAGGGCTACAATGACTATGCCTGGTACAAACAACTGACGGACAAAGGAATTTTCTTCGTTACCCGACTGAAAACCAATGCCACCTACCGCATAGTAAGTCGTCAACCGATATTAAAAAGCAAGGGGCTGAATTGCGATCAAACGATCGAGTTTACCGGTGTTCAGACCGCAAAGCAGTGTCCTGTTCAGTTACGCCGCATCAGTTATCGGGATGCAGAAACCGAAAAGCGGTATGTATTTCTGACCAACAATTTCAAACTTTCGGCCAACACCATTGCCGATATATACAAGGCAAGATGGCAGGTTGAACTGTTTTTCAAATGGATTAAGCAGAACCTGAAGATCAAATCGTTTGTGGGCACAAGCAAGAATGCGGTCATGACTCAGATATGGATTGCGCTGTGTATTTATTTGCTTCTGGCCTTTCTTAAGTTCCAATCAAAGCTACAGAAGAGCACACAACAGATTTTACGATTATTACAGCTTAACCTCTTTGAGAAACGGGATTTGATGGCGCTACTCAGAGGTGATCCGCCACGCGATTATCAACCCGATGTTAATCAGATGGTCTTAATGTGAAAGTTAACGGGACAGCAGTGATTCTGATGAAACTCATCCCTGTGTTTCACCCTGCGGGCGGCTGATGCCGTCCAAATCCGCTCCCAGCGGATTTATCTTATAAACGCCGGGGCTTCTGCTCGTCCTGCGGGGCAAGACGCAAGACGCAAGATGCATGACGGAAACGGCGGCCCATTTGGTGGATGCCATCATCCCCCGGGTGCCGGTGCGCCAATGGGTGGTGTCGTTTTCCATTCCCCTGCGGGTCCTGCTGGCCCCCCGGCCGGAGCTGATCACGCCGGTATTAACGGTAGTCCAGCGGTTGATCACCGCCTGTCTCATCCAACAAAACGGTATTCCCCAAGCAGATGCCCACACCGGCGCCGTCACCCTGATTCAGCGTTTTGGCTCGGCGGCGAATCTGAATATTCATCTCCACTGCCTCGTGTTGGACGGCATGTATCGCCAAGGGCAGCGAAGATATCCGTGCGGGCAGGGTAGCTATCGGCGTTTCGCGGTGTGAAGGCAGATTCAGCGGAGAGAAAGTAGCTTTTGAGTACCGTGTTCGGGTTGCTGCGGCAGATTTTCCAGGAAAAATAACAGGCAACCGGGTGGCATCGGTTGGGACTGAGGGTGGAATACTTGCGGGTGGGGATGGAAAGGTGGGTTATACTACTTATACCTCAACATCTTATATAAGAATGATCTCTTTTACCTATGAAACACCAACCTGAAATCATCCTCGCCGACAAAGACGATATCCCAAATTATATGTCTCGTCTGCTCGATATCGCCAGTCACTACTACCCGACTTACTTTGATATTACAAAGATGCTTAAACATCATTTTGACGCGGGGGGCCAACTGCAGTTGGCCGTAATGGATGGTGATATTGTCGGCTTCTCCGTCAGCAGTTGCGAGATACGATCCACACCCTTTCACGAGCGGGAAATACCGGTTATTTACCAGCGTTTGCTGTATGTTGACACAACGGTACGCAGGAAGCTATTGGGGATCAGTCTGCAAATTGCAGTTTTGCGCCTGCACCTTGGCTTATTTTGGCTTTTTAAACGTTTCTCCCTATTTTGCATTACAGACAATCCGCTAATTGTCAGGGCATTTGGACAATACAACATTTATTATCCAAACGCGCATATTGAACCACCACCCGAGATATTTTCATTTTGCGAGTCATTGCTTCCATTGCTTGATGGAACTGCTCTCGGGAAAAACTTATTGGTCTACGGCACCAATGAATCAACATTGAAAGATTTTGATTACACCAATTGGTGGAAAAAATATCTGGCCAGCGGATACACCTACTATGATGAGCTATTACTTTCTACGGCATTTAAAACAAGACAGGGTAAAATTCTGCATAACGGAGCACTGTTATTGGTGATTGGCTATGCCAGGCGGCTCAATTTTGTGAAGCGATTTTTTCAGATCGTCCTGAAGCGGTTAAATTGAAAATTACCTTTGAAAAAGGAGTTAGGCATTTACCAAAAGTTATAACGAAGCAGCTCCACACTGGCTTGCTAAAACAAATGATTGCACGTCATTTATTTTTTGTCAGAATGAGCCTTCAAGCATTCATTGATACCGATCCGGACAATGTGCGGGCGCCGTTGCATGCAGCCTCGTGTACGTACCGCATCGCGTTCGGGCCAAGAGAAGGGCACAAGGTGCTGAGTGTGCAACCGGTGTCGCAACAACCCCCGCCGGAGATCTCGCCCCGTTGTGTGGGTGAGGGCGGGTTCAGCCTGCACGCCAAAACCTTCTGTCCCGCCCTTGACCGGGCGACGCTGGAGCGGCTGTGCCGTTACCTTATACGTCCGGCCTTGGCCCATGAGCGGGTGACGACCAACGACAAAGACCAGATAGTATTGAAACTGAAAAGCCCGTACCGGGATGGCAACAGCCACATTATCATGGAGCCCCGGGAGTTCATGCAACGGTTGGCGGCCTTGGTGCCCCGGCCACGGTTGAATCTAACGAGGTTCCACGGCGTGCTGGTGCCTAACCACAAGCTGCGGGCAGAGGTGGTGCCGAAGCAAGCAGCCACCGCCGGGTTACCAGCGGCAGACGATGGGCAACCAGAGGCGGAGGGCATCAACTCAGCCTGGCGCATCAGCTGGGCCAGACTGCTAAAACGCGTATTCAACATCGACATCGAAACCTGTTCTCACTGCCAAGGCAGGCTGAAGATTATTGCCGCCATTACCTCCCCGGCGGCGATCACGAAAATTCTGATCCACCTGGGACTCAGTGCCCAACTGCCACCGATTGCGCCTGCTTGGCAGGGCGAGCTATTTGCTGCCGGTTAACCGTAAGGAAGCCAGTGACAATGTGTTGATGCCAGGGAGGGCAGACTGGCGGTTGGGTAACTATCGGCGTTTCGCGGTGTGAGGGCTGACTCAGCGGAGAGAAAGTTACTTCTCAGTATTTTGTTCGAGTTACCACCGCAGATCATCCAGGCAACATAACACACAACCGAGTGGCATCGGTTGGGACTAAAAGTGGATTACTTGCGGGTGGCGCTGGAACGGTGGGTTATACTACCTATACCTTAATACCTGCCGTGGTACCGATGTCTCAAAATACTATGTATTGTCCTGGAATGAGTAGCCACCCATGTGCATACCCTTGAAAGGCGGCGTTTCATACTATGAAATGTCTGCTGCTTCCATACGCTTGTTTTGCGCCATGGGTAATAATAGGTGAAACGTCGCGCCGCCTTTATCGTTGCTGCTGAGGCGGATGTGCCCGCGGTGGGTATGTATTATGCTACGCACGGCGGACAGGCCGAGACCGGGGGTGTTGCCGACCAATTGGCTGGAACCTTTCGTGGAAAAAAACGGGTCCCATATTTTGTTTCGGATATTCGGTGCTATACCTTTTCCCGAGTCGGATATGGATATTTCCACATAGGTACTGTTTAAGGGTTCATCGCAGGTGACGCAAGTGGTGTTTATCGCATGAAACACACCCAAGCCAATCTCTATTTCGCCCTGATCACCCACGGCATCGCGAGCGTTATCAAGCAGCGCCAGAATGGCGGTCATTATAAGTTCCGGCAGACATTGCACCTGCAATACCTTATTCGCCAAGTTGGCGTTGAGCACTATGTTTTTCGGCCATCCACTGCGTATACTTTCAATGGTTTCCTGCAGAAAACTTGCTAGATCAACAATGGGCAGATTGCTGAAATTGGTATATGCAATGGCGCGAATGCTGGACAAAAGTGTTTCGGCTTTCGCGGCAACGGTAAGTACTTCATTGATATATTCCAAATTGGACGCTTCGTTCCCCTCTTTGATATTCGCCAATGCAAGCGCGGAAAATCCTTTTATGGCGTTGAGATAGTTGCCGAAGTGATGTGATAGTCCGCCCGCCACCTGAGATACCACTTCCATTTCGTGTTCGCGCAGACGTTTTGTGCTGCTGATATCGCGACCGGTGGAAACGTATTGGGTAACCTTTCCATCGGGATTAAGCAAAGGCGTAATGGTCTTTAACTCATAGAACAAGGTGCCGTCTTTGCGACGGTTAATGAATATACTCTCGAAAGTCCGTCCGTGCTTGATCGTATGCCACAATCGTTGATAGAAGTTGTCGGTAAATTTTCCTGACTTAAACATGCGGGGGGTATTCCCTATGACCTCCGCGAGTGGGTACCCGGTGTGCCGTTCAAGTGCGGAATTAGCGTAGCGAATAGTGCCTTCGGTATCGGTGATGTAAATAAGCTCGTCACTTTGTTCCAGCACTTGTGCATAAATGCGGTTCCGGATTGCCAGTTCTTTTGCCTCTGCGCGCGATCGGCCCCAAATGAAACTGGCCGGTAACAGCAAGATTAACAGCGCAAGCAGTGCCAGCATGGCGAATTGCATGCGTATCTGGGTAGCGGCATACAGCTGTTTTTGTGTTACAAATGATACGATTCGCCATGGCGGTTCTTCGGATTTGATGCGGACGCTGGCAATCGGTGTGTACTGCTCTAGCCACTCATGATCGACTGCGGCCAATCGACTAACCATTGTATAGGTGAATAATCCGCGGGCGTCACTGAACTGTCCGGTAACCGATCCGGATATCCTCGACCATTCCGGAAACTGGTCGGCAAAAGACGGTCTGCCTGCTAGTTGAAAGCCCCATGCATATTCCGGGTTATCGCTATACAAGTAGTAGCCGTCGCTGTTAAGAAGCAGAATCCGGCTGCTGTTTTCGCGTTCATAAATGGCGAACTGGCGCAGTAATTTTTCGCCGAGATAATTCAAAACCAGGATACCTGTTTTTTTTCCGGAGGTGTCAAACACTGGCGTGGCATAACGTATAACCGGTTGCAGCGGTTGTTCGATTTCATTGTGTTCTAAGTTGAGATCGAACCGTGAAATATATACTTCGCTTGGCAGCATACCGATCGTTCTCTGGAAATACGCTCTGTGTGACTTGTTTTGCAACTGTTCACCGGATATCCGTTGTGGCGCATCGCCGCGAAAATTCACGCGCACCAGTTCCTGACCGGTGACGTCAATAAAACGCAACTGGTGATAACTCCGGCGAAAACGCGCCAAGCGGTCAAACCTGGTGGCCAATTCATTGTTCGTGGCGGGCAACCCGGAAAAAAGAAAGTGATTTTCCGCCAGTATCAGCAAGTCCGAAAGCGCATCATAAAACTGGCTTGTGGATTGCACCTTCAGGGCGGACACTGATTCGAGTTGCCTCTTTTCCCAGCGTTCGAGTGCAAAATGACGATCCAGTATCAGCCCCAGGATGAGTGCAAAAATCACCGGCAGCGCAATCAAGAAGTAAATCGCCGCGGCGGATCGTAGTGTGGCGCGTGCCAGCAACTGTGGTGTACTGGAAATCACATCACGTTCCCCTGGCGAAGTTTAGCGAATAGAACTTTCCATAAAGTCCAATTGATAATAGGTTACTTACTGTACCCATTCTAGTCATTTATCCTTTGGCTAAGTCCTTTTCAGGCAGCCGATACTGGCATTTGTCCACCATTCCTGCTGGTCTGTGCTGATTCATGGCCGCGTACGTCATTTCCGCTCATTGTTGTATTCGATCCCGTACATTATGAGTTTATTGTGTTTCTTATAATGTGATGCTTCGATAAACATTTAAATGACAATGATATAGATTTTCACACATTTGTTGCTCTACGAGGGTAACAAACACTAATTCCCAAGCCGGAGGCCCAATTAAGGCAAAAGACGTTGCCGAGTTACTGGACGAGCCCGCATGCACGCACAACAAGAAGTCAAATTCCGGTTGGCCCAAGCTGAAGCTTGGTGCCACCGCCGGTGGCTGTGCCTTTGACGGTGCGCAAATCGCGTTATTACCAATTGCGGATGTGGCGCATATCGTCCATGGACCGATCGTGTGTACCGGAAGTTCCTGGGATAACCGCGCTACCCGATCCACAGGGCCGACATTGTAGCGCATCGCCATAACCCGCCCGATTCCGCGCCAGCAACACCAGGCGCAGCCCGTCTTCCAGACAAAATTCACTGCCGATAATCAACTTTAGCCCACAGGTCTTGGCCGCCCCATGGGCCCGCACCACGCCGGCCAGGGAGCACTCATCGGTGAGGGCCAGGACCGTGTAACCTAGTTCATGGGCTTGCTCCACCAACTCCTCCGGGCGGGTGCGACGCCCCCGCAGAAAGGTGTTGTGGAGACGCAATGCAACTCGGCATAGGCCGGATCGGCCGGTGGCGCCACTGGGACAGGGGGAGCCGGGGTGGTCATGGGATGATGTTTCCATTACTGCATGGACATACAGTAATGCAAACCGGCGCAGGGGATTCGACCGTGCGGGTGTGCGGGTGCGTACTGCGCACCGTTTGCAAGTGGTTTTTCGGAGAGTGCGCGGTACCTCATGCGCCCGACGCAGCGTAGCCGAACTGAGGACAAGGATTGCCTCATGTCCAGGGACGCGGCCGCCTGCCAATCATTGGCGCCGCCGCCGGTGCATTACGAACGGCGGTGCCCGGAAGATACGGTGTTGTACCAATGATTCCCTTCATCCACAACTCTATGGTATCTCGTAAACTAATGACTTAATCAATGATAAATGCAAGCTAAACAGAGGATCAGGAATATTAATAATGTTGCACAGCTAAATATAAAATGACGTTTAATTAAAAGCTTCTTTTACATAAATATTGAGACCTGACGTGGTATTGTCCGCGCATACTCACGAGGTCACGCTCGGCGCAATCATCGTCTCCCCCACCAATGTATATGGTGCCACAGCAGGTGAACCGTTGAGCGCTACTGATCTTGATGTGGTAAATGCCGGCGGCGCGATTGTCGTGGAGGCCGGTGAAGACTTATATCTAGGTCGTCTGGACTTGGAATTAAATGATAAGCGTATTAAATCAGCAAATTGGACCGCTATTCCCGTTGACGAAAGTGTCGCCGAAGATCCGGCAACTGCGTTATTGGTTGAGGCAGCTGTAGAACCTTTTGTTGCAGGAAAAGATGGTAAAGTAGAACGCCACTCCTTTTTACCAGGCGGTATTGCCCAGGAACTCCTGCGGACTGTGGTGATGTAACTACGCGTGGTTTGCAGTTGATGGATGACCTGAACATGGTTGTCGGCAAAACGGATGTATTACTGGAACGTCACGATTTACTGGAAGGCATTATGAACAATGTACTTGCAGATGCTGTGCGCGACGTGACTTTACCGTATATTCTTGCAGAATCCATTTGGGCGGATCGTGAAGAAAATGACGTATTTTCCATGACCAATGGCTTTCGTTTTGATACACCCGTATTGCCTGCCAATTTGGTTAGCTCAGGCCAAACCTTTTATGATGGGCGTGAGCCGGGTGAGATTACCCTGCGTGATTTGTTTGCGTTTTTCCCGATTCCTTCGGCTGTGGCAGTAGCTGAATTCAGTGGATCCACATTGGAACAAAGTATGGGTGAGATTATCGGTAGCATATTTGACCGCAATCCGTACCGCCAAGCCGGGGGTTGGTATATCAGCTTGTCGAAAAATGTTACGCAAAAGGTTGATGTTGAAAACCGCCCAGGACAATCAAAAGAGAGTGCTATTGTCGAAACAAAATTCGGCAGTGAAACACTGGATTCCAGCAAGACCTACATTTTTGTGTCATGTTACAGCCATGGATTCGAGATGGGTCATATTTGCAGAACCAAGGGCGGATTCAATACACGATTTTTTGAGCTAGCGGATGTCGATGTTTATACTAGCGCGATAAGTATAGTTGCGCCTAAAAATACAACCCGCATCGTTCAAGGCTCGACTATTTAGCAAGTTGCGCCCGATCGTTTCCTGAGCCCCATTGCTTTGATGCGTCGTTATATGGATGCGTTGCCAGAGCACACCATTACGGAATCGAAATTTGGCCTGGGCCGAGTTAAGCATGTAAATTCATTACTTCCTGGCAATCCGGAAAGTCCGGTGCCGTCGAACACTGTGTTACCAGAAATTGTCCAGCCAATTCAAGGGGCAGGACCAGAGTATATGGGACGGACCGTAATCGTTCATTAACACCAACGCTTAAGCACGGAAAAAGGCGGGCAATTCTACCCGCCTTTTTTATACCTGATTATTCCTTAATGAATGCTGCGGAGATGATTACATATAGCACCCAAGCGTGGATGCTATATGTCTTATTCCGACTTACCTCGTAAGAAACCGTGCAGTAAACTCAGGCTAATCTTGGTGATATTATGAAAGTCCTCGCTTTATACTAATGGCGACCTCAAGTCTTATTTATTCCATATGGCAAATGAACAGCCGGTTATATAATATATTTCCAGGCTGCCGGACGAGCTGGAATCACAAGCCCAGGTAGCCATAAAACTCTTGTCTGGAGAAACTAAAAGCCCGACATTTCCAGAGCCCTCAGAACTGGAGAAAGTACCATATGAATACCCTTTGCCGTGATCATAGTAATTCAGATTTCCGGAGAAACTACCGTAATCGTTACTGCCGGAAAAACTAAAATCCGAATAAATCATCGCCCTGGAGCTGTAACGATCCGCCACTTTCATATAAGAATCCAGTTCCACGCTGTACCCATTCCACGTTCCAACAAAATCGTCGCCACTAAAATTGGAATCCGCACTGTATTGAATAGATGCGCCTTTTTCCAAGATTCCCCACGCATTGTCTTCCGTAAGAAATCCGAGATGATTCCCGCTACTATCCGCCATAAAACCACCTTCAGTACCATCGCTAAGCGTGAAACTGTAGGTCTTATCACCCGTTGTTTTCAGGGTGCCCGTCAGTGTATCCATACTATAGACTGTGAGTGCGGTAATTTTTCCGGTATCATTTATTGTCGCGGTTAAGCTGCGAAAAACGCCACCATCATCCCGATACATGCCCTTCCAATCACCCGCCAGCGCGCTGACCGCATCTTTCTTATCGGGTTCCAGTCCTGGTAAGCAACCGGAAATCAAGATTGCACTCGCAGCAATCATGACTGCTGATATGTTATATTTCGTCATGTACTTCACCTCCAAATTTAAATACCTTATCGGTACTCCAAATCAATTATTATACAACTCGTTCTGCAGGACGATAAATCGAATGTCATGCGTTTTCAATGCATAAATCACCAAATAGAAGATACCATAAAAGCCGAGAAACATTCAGCAACACGGCGTCATAGGCAACGGCATGGCGAAGTCCGCTTCGCCTATTTCTCCAGTGCCTCACACAGTATATTCAAAACCCGAATACGCACATCCTGAAGCCAAGCGGTATGCGTTGACGATACAACAACAGGCGGATCAAACGGTTCTTTAAGTTTGTCGCCGTCTTTTCCCGGCAGATCCACGGTATAAATATTCGGGCACAGAAACGCACCCGGCCCCGATTCAAGCATACGGGGTCCGACGTTCCCGGTTAGCGTGCCGATTCGACGATTGTCAGAAAGTCTTTTTCCAACTGCTCGGCACTGGCTTCAGCTGTGTATCCGATCATCACCAACCAGCAATCCGGTGTCTGTATCATCGCCATTGGCGAAATTAATGCTACTTTTTGATTTCCTACCTGAACATAACCGCGCCAAGTTTCCCAGATTCCCTTTCCATCTTTGGTGCTAATCTTTGCTTTGGTTTTCACTTGTTCCTGTCCGGCGGGATAAGCAGCGGCAATAAGACCAAGTCCACGAATTCTTGTGCTGGAGAGTGCGTGTAGGACACCACGGTAGCATTCCATGGTTATAGATGTGCCGGCGATGCTGGTTGACTTGATGGTTCCTGCATGTGGTAGATCAGCTTCCGCGGCGGGATAGGCGGTCCAGCCCTCCGGCAGATCCAGCTTTATGTACTTGTGGTCAAAAATATTTCCGGCAAACGCCGATGTCGTTGACAGCATAGTTAACAGCGCCACTATTAAATATTTCATGAAGTCCTCTTTTCTATTATTTTCCTACGAAAAGCTCGGGTAACAGTCAATTCTATTGCTGAATATACAACTCCCTCGACCTGCCTGTTTACAAGGTGTATAGACTCCATGGTGTTCAGACTTTTTTTTCACCGTCATCGCCACCAATAACATACAACTTGCCATCAAATACTAGCGCTTAAAAATCTTCACGGCCGCCAAACATAGCCGACAATTGAGTGCTGGTGCCAGGATCCCCAGACTCACCTTATATAAACCGACCGCTGTTTTACTGGTAACGGAGTCCGGTTGGGCATATGTTCGGATAGCGGCAAACAAGAAGAATTTCCAATAATTGCCGGACACCAGTCTGCTATCCAGAGGTATACCGGTACCCGGGGTATTTTCCGTCGAATGACTTCCTCCAGT
>JAHECZ010000098.1 GCA_024641475.1 Gammaproteobacteria bacterium | reverse complement strand
ACCATCTTGCTTTGATTCGGATCGTATGGAATGAATTTCGGCATAAGGGCTAACTCGTTGGTGTTTGAGTTAGTTTAGCAAAGATGATCGCTGTTTTCAGGGTTTTTCTACAGCTTCAACGTTCCGCATAAGCGGCCGAGAAACCGCGGAGCGGGATCGAGGTCCGGCGCGCGCAGCGCGCGAACTTGATGCGGGTGTTAGACCGGGACTGTGCTTTAACCATGGCCATTAAATTACCGCTATTTCGTGCCTGCAACAATAGGCTTTAAAGAAAAATGCCGACAACATAGCACTCACCTACACCCTTTCTTATTTATATCTAGAGCAAGGGCCCTGCTGCAACACGACTCTGCACTAACCATTGCCTACAGGCGATGTTGCATTCAATCTCGGACTGTTCCCCAGGGCGGAGATACCCGCCTACACCATGAACGTGTCAACATTACTTTTCAGGCTCAACTGGAAAATGCCTGCAACCCTGAACAGCGAACAAGGATGATGCTACTTTCTAAAACAATTATTATTGGTCTAACGCCCGCATAACTGGCCGAGGGGCGCGTAGCGTCCCCGAGGTCCAAGCGAGCTTGCGAGCGGGTTGATGTGTTTGTTAGGAATTATTTTTATAGCCATTTATAAATTGGTAGTAATCCAAATAACGCATATAACGTTGAGCTAGCAATATGGAATCTTTTGATACCTACAAGCACAGCCGACTCACAGTGTGAAGCAGGATTATATTTTACTATGACTTTTGGATAGTCTTTCATTGCTTCTTTATAAGCTCCAGATACCACCCAAAAATATGCCCAAGGGTCAATGCCATAACCCAATTGCGTTGATTGATATGTAAGATTTCCAATGGCATAGCGATAATGTATTTTCGGAAGATAGAAAGTATCACCATCAGAATCTTCTTCCTCACCTATCGTTGCATCGATTACTTCTCCACAAACTGCCGGCCAAAAATATGCGCGAATTGATTTATAAAGGCAAAATATACTCCACGTGAAAAGTATTAAAAAAATTGCCTCCCAAATGATGAACAAAACAAGATTCAGCATGTTATTTTGTATTCCTAACGTGGCGTTAAGCGGCGCGCCGCAGTTTGGCGCGTCCGGTGCGCGCAGCGCACGAACTTGAACGCCGTGTTAGGCTTTTTTATTTTCATAGACCACCAACAGTCCATTATCTTTTTTACATGTAATAGCATAGCCTGCCGACAATGCCTCACTGTGACTAACCATAAAATTGCTCAACTTCACCCACCTAAGAAAGAAATTAGAAACTGATATTGTTGATTTCAATTCCGTTTCTGTATCCATTAGCGTTTCCATTATATTACTTTTAATTTTTTCATTATTTATTGTCACTTGTATATTTTTACCAGACTTTACAGCCTCTTTGAATTTTTTATAGTAACCCTTCATCGGATAATCTAGATAAATGTCCATCATTATTCGAGCCTAACGTTTTGGGTAACAGGCGCGACGTAAGGAGCGTCCTGGTTAACCCACTTGTTAGCTGGTTGGGCGCACTAACTCCGCCTTACCAGCTTGATTTACATAATAGAACCCTTCGAGTTCTATACTTATTTTCTCTAGGCCAAAAACTGCGTCAGAGACTACTGAAATGGGAAAATGTAAACCATCCATTTCATTTGCCTTTGGCTCACTCATACCAAACCAAAATGTTACAGCTCCACCGGCATTAAACATACATGGTTGTAAATGCTCTAGTAGTTCTGGTTTGACCCAATAAATATAACCAGAATAACTATTTCCATTATTATCGGTGAACTCACTAGCTACTATTACTTGTGTATTGGGATCGCTCGCTTCTGATTCACTAGCGGGCTGTACTGTAGCTTCATCACTGTCCTCATCTTCTGTCATTGGGAAAACCCAAACAGGATGATTCTTTAAATCAGATTCTGTTATTTCCCAAATTTGTTTTTTCATTTTTTTATGCAGCTAACGCTGCGTTAACCTGCCGCCGGAGTGCGTAGCGATCCGGCGGTCAGAGCGAATGAATATGAGCGGGGTTGAACGCATTGTTATGTTTTACTACTCGCTTCATTTAGCATAGACACTAGCTTTCTCGTTTCATCCTTAGACAAGACAATTGGATGCATCGACCAGCCAAAAGGTGACCTTTTAGAAAACTCTATACCAATACGATTGGCACCATCTTTCTTTTGTATTAGATGCACTTTAATGGATATTTTATCGATTCCTTCTTTTTGTATGATATTTTCACCAAGTGTCTCAACAATTTTACCACCGAAGAAACTACCTTTTCGTATTTTTATATACCAAACGAATATGACTGATGCTAAGAAGCCGTAAAATAGAAAATCATATGAATAATCCATTCATTCACCTTTTAAAACATAACAGTTATATAGACGGAATAGAAACTTCCCATAAGTTTCTACATATAGACACCAGTGTTTACATCTGGGAACTGGTGTCTATATGTAGAAACCTTAGCGGTTTTTAACGATTCTGTCACCTAATCCGATATGCTGGACCAGGGCTTCTTTGGCGTACCAGACTTTGTCCTTGGTGGACCAATGACCGCCGATGGTTTTGATTTGGCGTTGCAGGTCTTTTTCCTGGTAGCCGATGCGTACCCCCACGTCTATGGCGGGGGCTATTTCGACGGTTCGGGGGCGGTCGTATTCGGTGGGATGCGCTGGCGGTGGTAGCCAGGGCTGGGTGTCGATAATGAGTTCGATGGTTTTGTGGCGCAGGTGTTTTTGATAGTCGTAACGATAACGCACGCAGACGAGTTGTTCGCCGTACGCTTTAGTGAGTTTGTGGGTGCCTTTGGCGCCCGGCTTGATGATGCGACGTACCAGCATGCTGACCTCCTTGTCAGTAATGTGGTTGAACAAATGTTATGTTTCAACGATGGGTTGTCGGCTCATTCCATTCTTATTAACGGGTGCAGCTGGGACGACCGCGTCGGGGACTTCGGTGAAGTTAAAGATATGATAGCCCGAATAGATCCGACCACTTTTATGCCCAACAAACACGCCATGTTCGGGCATGTTGGGGATTTCGCCAAGAAAGATTAAGGGCAGGTCGTTGAAGAAGGGGTATTGTTTCATGCGGGGTGCCGTTGCTAACTCTGGCTTTAACGTTACCATCGCTAAATTTCGTGGTGCTTTATGCATGCGCTGAAATTCCCTTTAACGTTATCGAATCGAAATGGCAACTACCAAGATGTGTCCAATAGTAGAAAGCTTATTGGGGTTTGACAATGTGGTTGTTCATTCCCGGGAACGATATTTTTAACCCAAGACACAACTCTGTAACAATTAATTTGCTGCGACAGAAGTCGCTGTGCGTGGAGGTGCTTAGGCGGCAGGGGTGATAAGCATTATGACGTGGCAGGTACGGCGTACAAGTCGTGTTCATCGCTATTGGTAATCGTCACGTCGATAAAATCCCCGGGTTGCGCGTCTGTGACATTCTTGACAACCACGACGCCGTCGATCTCCGGCGCATCACGATAGGAGCGGGTAATCAGCACGCCGTCGTCTTCGTAGCCATCGACGAGTACGCGCAGGGTTTTACCAACAAGGGCGGCATTTTTATTGGCGCTGATAGCCGCTTGATGTTGCATAAAATGTTCGAGACGTTCCTGTTTGATTTCTTCCGGTATGGCGTCGGGCAATTCATTTGCCTTGGCACCTGCCACGGCCGAATAGGGAAAGCAACCAACGCGATCGAGTTGCGCTGCGTCAAGAAATTCCAGCAGGGTTTCGAAGTCGCGATCGGTTTCGCCGGGGAAGCCGACGATGAAGGTGCTACGAATGGCGATCTCCGGACAGATCTCGCGCCAACGTTGAATGCGTGTTAACACATTCTCGCTGTTGGCGGGTCGTTTCATGGCTTTCAAGATCGTCGGACTGGCGTGTTGAAACGGAATATCCAGGTAAGGCAGGATTTTACCTTCAGCCATCAACGGAATGATGTCATCGACATGCGGATACGGATAGACATAGTGCAGGCGTATCCACACCTCCAGTTCGCCGAGATGCCGCGCCAGTTCGAGTAAATTGGTTTTTACCGGACGACCTTGCCAGAATCCCGGGCGGTATTTGACATCCACGCCATAGGCACTGGTGTCTTGTGAGATCACCAGGATTTCTTTTACGCCGGCGCGCACCAGGGTTTGCGCTTCATCGAGTACGTCATTGATCGGTCGGCTGACCAGATCGCCGCGCAGATTCGGAATGATGCAAAAGCTGCAACGGTGATTACAGCCTTCGGAAATTTTCAAATAGGCATAATGTTGTGGCGTCAGGCGCACACCTTGCGGCGGGACTAAATCCGCAAACGGATCATGCGGTTTGGGTAAATGCGTGTGCACCGCGTGCATCACTTCGGCCAGGGCGTGCGGGCCGGTGATCGCAAGTAAATTGGGATAATGCTGTTGCACGATATCGCCTTTGGCACCCAGACAGCCGGTGACGATCACCTTGCCATTGGCATCCAGTGCCTCGCCAATTGCCTCCAGTGATTCAGCGATTGCGCTGTCGATAAACCCGCAGGTATTCACCACCACCAGATCGGCCTGGTCATAACTGGGCACGATGGCGTAGCCCTCCGCACGCAGTTGCGTGAGGATCTGTTCGGAATCAACACTGGCCTTGGGACAACCCAGACTGATAAAACCAACTTTGGGATCTTTCATGCAGGCAGTTTAGCATGCCTGCGAATGCGCCGGATGTGGTAAAGCGGGGTATTGCCAGCTACAGTATGGAGCAATATGGATAGCAAAGGCGGCACGCATGAAAGCGATCGTGATTGAACCCTCCCGCTTGTACCGGCAAATGCTCAGCCAGATATTCCAGGAAAATGAAATTGTTGTGCAGTGTTTTGAAAAAGCGAAAACCGCCCTGGCTGCACTGGACAAGGACACGACAGATATTATTTGCCTGGCCAGGCAATTGCCGGACTTGGATAGCCTCGTGTTGTGCAATCAATTGCGTGCTACCGATAGCACGCGTCTTAAGCCGATCCTGATGATTACCAGTGAAGATGCGCCCAACTCCATTCAGGAAATACTGCAGGCCGGGGTAACCGAGGTATTTCGACGCACCGAACTCAATCAACTGGCAGCCTATATCGCTGAATTTGCCCAGCAGGATTGGCGCAAGAAACGACGCCATGGACACATACTGTATATTGAAGAATCCGAATCGTTGGCACTGGTCACGGGAACATTGCTGCGTTCGCTGGGCTATAAAGTAGAACATTGCCGCAGCGGCGAAGCGGCGCTGGAATTGTTTACGCAGTCCAAATTTGATCTGGTACTGACGGATCTGATGCTGGAAAGAAAATTGACCGGTTTAATGTTGATCCGTGAACTACGCAAATTGCCGGGTCGCTTTGGGGAGATACCGGTACTGGCGTTATCCAGCTTTGATGATCCGCGCCGCAAGGTGGATCTGTTGCATGCCGGGGCCAGTGATTATCTGGCCAAACCGGCTTTGGAAGAAGAACTGGCGGTGCGGGTTGGCAATTTAATTACCAACCGACAATTGCTGGATAAGGTAAAGCGTCAGCAGGAACAATTGCACGAACTGGCCATGCGTGATCAGCTTACCGGCTTGTATAATCGTCATTATTTAATGGACAGCGGCCCGAAGATCCTGCGGCAGGCAAGTCGGCAGAAATTTCCGGTCTGTATGGTCATTGTCGATCTCGATTTTTTCAAAAATATCAACGATACCCATGGCCATACGATGGGCGATCTGGTGTTATCGCGCGTGGCGAAATTGCTGCGGCGCTGCTGTCGCGATGAAGATCTGGCGGCACGCTTTGGCGGTGAGGAGTTTGTGTTGTTGTTACCCTATTGTGGCGAAACCGATGCACTGCATAAAGCCGAGTTGTTACGCCGCGAAATTGAAAGCCTCAATCACGATGGCATCCAGGTGACAGCGAGTTTTGGTGTGACACCAATTCCCGCTGGCACCGTTTGTGCGTTCGAAACCGTGTTCGAGCAAGCAGATAAAGCTGTCTACACGGCCAAGGAGAACGGCAGAAATCGCATCGAAGTGTTGTCGCTGGAAACCGCGATCGCCTGAGATCTGGGTGAGAGAACTTTTCCACTTTAAAAGTGCGGGAAAATCCTGTTAAGTCTTGGTAAGAGTCACAGATCACAATTCAATAACTTACCTGTCGTTGCTGAATACCCATCGAAAATAGTTGGACTATGACGCGTCACAAAACACGAGAAATACAGCCTTCACCCTAGTGCCAGACGATAGCGAGTTAAGCTATGTATACGAAATTATTGCGACGCTGTTGCTTCGGAATGGCATAATCAGCGACCTGTAAGAA
>JAHECZ010000037.1 GCA_024641475.1 Gammaproteobacteria bacterium | reverse complement strand
CCTTCTGCCGAGAAAAATTTGATTCCATTATCATCAAATGGATTGTGAGAAGCGCTGATAACGATCCCGGCATTGCAATGCAAGGTGCGTGTTAAGTATGCGATGCCGGGCGTGGGCATGGGACCCAAGAGCATGACATCCACCCCTGCTGCAGAGAGGCCGGCTTCCAGTGCAGATTCAAACATATAACCAGAAATGCGCGTGTCCTTGCCGATAAGAATCTTGCCACCGCCATTTTGACTGGCAAACACTTTGCCAACCGCCCAGCCCAGGTGCATCATAAAATCCGGCGTGATCGGCGCTTCACCCACCTTGCCACGGATGCCGTCGGTACCAAAATATTTACGTCCCATAATTATTCCTTTTATACTGCTGTATCAGGCTGATTGTACGGCATCAATAACGCGTAGCGTCTGCACTGTTGCCGCAACATCGTGAGCTCGTATGATACGCGCCCCCTGCCAAACCGCCAATGCAGCCAGCGCGGTGCTGCCATGCAAACGTTGGTTGACGGGTAAATCAAGAATAGCCCCTAACATGGACTTACGTGAAACACCGATGAGCAGCGCCTGACCAAGACCCACAAAAGCACTCAACTGTTTGAACAATACCAGATTATCGTGCACAGTTTTACCAAAACCAAAACCGGGATCCAGCACAATCTGGTTTGCTGGAATGCCTGCAGTGATGCAGGCAGCACGGCGCTGTTCAAGGAAATTTTTAACGTCGGTCACCACATTGGTATAACGCGGTTGCTGTTGCATCGTGCGTGGTTCACCCTGCATATGCATCAGACAAACCGGAACACCCAAAGCCGCTGCCACGGTTAGTGCCGCATCGCCTCGCAGTGCGGAGACATCGTTAATAAAACGTGCACCGGCCTTTACCGCCTCCTGCATCACCACGGCCTTGCTGGTATCGATCGATATAACAGTATCAAGTTCATTCGCGATAGTTTCAATGACAGGAATGACGCGATCCAGTTCTTGCTGAAGTCCCACTGCCTGGGCGCCAGGACGAGTGGATTCTCCGCCCACATCAATCATCGCAGCACCAGCCTCAAGCATGTGCCGTGCCTGCAATAACGCTGCATCTTTGTCGAGACAAGCACCCCCATCAGAAAATGAATCCGGCGTGATATTCAACACGCCCATCACCACCGGATGTGTCAAATCGAGTGATTTGTCTTTACAGATTAGCTGCATTTGATTGTTATATCATGAATGAAAAACGGCGGGTTAACCGCCGTTTTTCGTATTTCCTAGTGACTCGTCACTCGTCCCTGGCAACTGATTTTAATGTTCACTCGCTGGGCCGCCAATTTTACCGCCCTGCTTATCATCGCTGCTGGGCTTGGCATCGCTGACACTGCTTCCACCCGTTGGCGTACGGTCATGATCATCCCAGCCTTCGGGGGGACGCGGCGGACGACCGGACATTATGTCATCGATCTGTGTTGCATCAATGGTTTCGTATTTAATCAATGCCTCAGCCATGGAATGCAATTTATCGATATTGGTTGTTAATATTTCACGAGAACGTTTGTAGTTCCGATCAATAATTGCGCGAACCTCTTCATCGATTAGATTGGCAGTGTCATCCGATAAATTCTTGTGTTTGGTAACAGAATGTCCGAGGAACACTTCGCCATCTTCTTCGCTGTATGTCAGCGGTCCTAATTTTGGTGACAAGCCCCACTTGGTGACCATACTACGCGCCAGATCAGTGGTACGTTGAATATCATTCGATGCCCCCGTCGTGACATTCTCTGCACCAAAGATCAACTCTTCGGCAATACGTCCACCGAACAAACTGGAGATACTGCTTTCCAGACGTTCCTTGCTGTAGCTATAACGATCTTCTTCCGGTAAAAACATCGTCACACCCAAGGCGCGTCCGCGCGGAATAATCGTTACTTTGTAAACCGGATCATGCGATGGCACCATGCGACCCACGATGGCATGACCTGCTTCATGATAGGCAGTAAGTTTCTTTTCCTGTTCACTCATCACCATGGACTTGCGTTCCGCACCCATCATGATCTTGTCTTTGGCTTTCTCAAATTCTTCCATGCTCACCAGGCGTTTGTTGGCGCGTGCAGCAAATAATGCCGCTTCGTTAACAATATTCGCCAAATCCGCACCAGAAAATCCCGGGGTACCACGTGCGATAACTTTGGGTTCCACATTATCCGCCAGCGGCACTTTGCGCATGTGTACTTTCAAAATTTGTTCGCGACCGCGCAGATCGGGTAGTGGCACGACGACCTGACGATCGAAACGACCCGGACGTAATAAAGCCGGATCCAGTACATCAGGACGGTTGGTTGCAGCAATCACGATCACACCTTCGTTGCCTTCAAAGCCATCCATCTCGACCAATAATTGATTCAAAGTTTGTTCGCGCTCATCATGACCACCGCCCAGGCCTGCACCACGGTGGCGGCCTACAGCATCGATTTCATCGATGAAGATAATACATGGCGCATGTTTCTTGGCTTGTTCAAACATATCGCGCACACGTGACGCACCCACACCCACAAACATTTCGACGAAATCCGAACCGGAGATCGTAAAAAATGGCACCTTGGCTTCACCCGCAATGGCTTTCGCCAACAGCGTTTTACCCGTACCTGGCGGACCCACCATCAAAACGCCACGCGGTATTTTGCCACCCAACTTTTGAAACTTGCCTGGGTCACGTAAAAATTCGACTAATTCGCCAACTTCTTCCTTGGCTTCATCCACGCCGGCAACATCATTGAAGTTAATCTTGACCTGATCTTCACCCAGCATACGCGCCCGGCTTTTGCCAAACGACATGGCGCCACGACCACCGCCACCGCCTTGCATTTGACGCATGAAGAAAATCCACAGACCCACAATCAGGAATATCGGGAACCAGGAAATCAGCATATTGACCCACATGCTTGGTTGAGGATCTTCACCTTTAATCTCAACTTTATTTTTGAGTAGATCGCTAACCAGGGTGCGGTTGTCTGTTTCCGGACTATAAGTCGTAAAGCGACTGCCATCCTGACGAATGCCGGAGATGGAACGCCCGGTCATGGTCACTTCGCGCAATTGCTGGTGATTCAGCTCTTCGTAAAATGCCGAATAGGTCAATTCACTCTGTGGACCAGTCATGCTCAGCTGTTTGAAAACGGTCATCAAAATAAACGCGATGATCACCCACAAAATGATGTTTTTTGCCAAGTCGCTCAAGGTGTTACCTCGTAGTTAAATAAGAATAAAATAGCGGCGTTTAGGTACGATACAGTATAGTCATTTCTGCGTATAGTGTCTGGCCAGCAGGTAAACCTCCCGGGATTTAGCCCGCGATGCTTCTGGCTTGATGACTTGTACTTTGTCAAATTGCTGCCGAATTGCTTTGACGTACGCATCAAATCCTCCACCATGAAACAGCTTTACTAAAAAATGTCCGCCTGGCGCCAACACCCTGGTCGCCAGATCCAGCGCCAACTCCGCCAGGAAAATACTCCTGGACTGATCGACATCTTTTACTCCAGTCATATTGGGGGCCATATCCGACAATACAAGGTTCGCCTGTTTTGTCCCCAAGACGTCTAACATCTGCTGCATGACCGCTTCCTGCGTAAAATCTCCCTGAATAACGGTCACCCCGGCCAAACTTGCCATCGGCAGGATATCCAAAGCAATTAATGTACCACTGGTATTGAGTTTCTGACTGACATACTCGGACCAGCCACCCGGCGCTGCGCCGAGGTCGACAATACAATCCCCTTTTTTAATTAAGTGATATTTCTCATCGATTTGCTGAAGTTTGAATAAGGCACGGGAACGCCGTCCCTCAGACTGGGCTTGCTTGACGAAAGGGTCTTTAAAGTGGTCTTTCAACCACCGGGAGCTGGATTTGGATCTCGGCATGGGAATCGTCTATTGATTGAAAGCTGGGTTACACTACGCGCCTTTTATATATTGGAGTATACCAGTGAAGCCCCTGACTGAAAAACAACGCCTCTATCTACGGAAAATGGCGCATCATCGCAAAGTCACCGTCATGCTGGGGCAGCATGGATTAACCGATAATGTGGTCAGTGAAGTGGAGTTGGCCCTGCAACACCATGAATTGATTAAAGTTCGTATCAGTACGAGTGAACGTGAAGCACGCCACGCGATAATTGCCCAGATTGCAGAACGCACCCATAGCGACATTATTCAGGAAATCGGCCACCTGGGAGTATTTTTCCGTCGCGCCAAAAAAGCCACCATCGTCCTGCCAAGCGATTAACTCCCGCGACGTGGCAAGCCAATTGCGACCAAAGCCAGACCGCCCAGGCTTGTGCATAAGTAGAGGATCGATGCCATACCATGCAGTCGTTTAAATGCGAGGCTGGCACGTGCCGCTTCGCCACTCTGACGCATTGCCTCGATTGCCGGTGAAAAAAAGAAATAGCCCATGGCGGTAAAGCCCAGCATGACAATGAGCACCCAAAATTGCCATTGTCGAAGAAATCCAGCGCGAATTTGCATAACCATCATAGCCAATAGAATAGTGCCGCACCCCATTCCGATAATTGCCATAATGCTAAATAACCGACCGGCGATGAATGCGGCGATACTTCGATCTGTCAATGTCGTGAACAGTACGGGAGCCACGATATACCCGACTGTCCATATTCCACCGATCCACAGTACCAGTATCACATATTCAATTCGTTCTAAGCTGGAATACACGAATCCTCCACATTTTTGAGGCGTGACTGTAGCCTTTTTCCCGCCGGGCGTCGACAAGGCCAGCGCTAGTCCGTAAGATAGGCCTCACTTGCCGTGTCTTTCGGGGCCCCGGCGTTGTACTAACTAAACCACAATAATTTTTCTGGAGAATCATGATGAAACGTTCGATTAAAACCCTTGCATTGCTCAGCTCCCTGATCGCCCTGCCACTGTTCGGCTCAGCCGCTGCACCTGCTTCCGATGTTAAAAATAAAGTTGTCATCCAGGTTAGCTCCGGTGACGAAGCCACCCAGAGTCTGGCACTGAATAATGTCGCCAACCTGCAACAAGCCCTGGGCATGGACAATGTTGAGATCGAAGTCGTTGCCTATGGTCCTGGTCTCTCAATCCTGACCAAAGCAAACAAGGAAGAAGGCCAACGCGTGGAAAGTCTGGCTGTGCAAGGCGTCAAATTCAGCGCCTGTGGCAACACCATTAAGGCTGTTACCAAAAAAACCGGTAAAGAACCTGTGCTGCTCAAAGGTGTCGGTGTTGTTCCTGGCGGCGTAGTCCGTATCATGGAACTGCAACAAAAAGGTTATAGCTACGTTCGTCCGTAGGCTCTGATCATTTTGATAAATAAGAACGGGGACTTCGGTCCCCGTTTTTTTTGGTTGTGACATTTACCCAAGTGTGACTTGACGGTGTTTGCTGCAGAGGTGCCAATATCATTACAGTAGCCAATCATAAAAAAAGGGCCCCGCAGGGCCCTACGCGCACACTAAAACGTACTGATTACTTTATTGTTATTGTTACCCTGGCAGTATTTGAGACAACACCGAGCGAATCGCTGACGGTGTAATAGAACGTGTCTCTGCCACTCTTGCCAGCAAATGGTTGATAGGTGACTGAACCATCGCCGTTATTTATCAGCGAACCTTTAACGGGATTTACTGTGATTGCCACGCTGGCCGGGTTCAGATTGCCGTCTTTGTCACTGTCATTCGCAGTCAGGCTGAACGTCACCGTATAGGATGTACGCCGGGTGTTTTTATTGACCGTCGCCGTATCATCGTTGGCAAGTGGCGCAACATTTGATGTTGGTGGTGGCGGCGGTGCAATTACCGTAATTGTTACCGTCGCAACATTACTACTGGCGGCCCCGTCGTTTGCTACATAGGTAAAGCTGTCGGTTCCGGCATAATTGGCATTGGGAACATAAATAAATGAACCGTCTGTTTTGAAATTGAGACTGCCATTTGTCGTACTGCTCTGTAACACCGCTGTCAGAGTGGCGCTATCAATATCGGTATCGTTGCCTAACACACCCGGGGCAGCCACATTCAAACTCGTATTGTTGTTCAGCGAATAACTGTCATTATTCGCAACAGGGGCGTTATTTACTGCAGTGACGGTAATTGTCACCGTTGCCTTGTTGGAAATATTTCCGACACTGTCACTAACGGTATAGGTGAAACTGTCACTACCGTTGAAATTTGCGGCAGGCGTGTAGCTAACCGTACCATTGCCGTTGTTCATTAACGTGCCATGACCTGTCTGAATCACAATCGCAACTGAACTTGCAACCAGATCGCCGTCGGCATCGACGTCATTAGCAATGACATTGATCGTCACCCCGGTGTTTTCTGCTGTACTGGCACTGTCATCAGCCGCCAGTGGAGCCGAGGTGCCTGGAACCGGTGGCGGTGGGGTACCACCCAGTTGGGCATAGGCCGCATTGATATCAACAAGACCATAGCCATAATCGTTATCTGCACCGACAACACCGGCATCCACTGCAGTTTGAATTAACGCGGTTTCACGTTCGTCCAGCGTGCTGTTGGGAAAAGCGCTTTGTAGCAAAGCCAATGCACCCGCCACATGCGGCGCAGAAAAAGAGGTACCACTGACATTCATATAACTTAATGGGAAAAGACCACCAAATGTTTTGTCTGCCGCCACCACATTCATCCCTGGCGCGGCTAATTGCGGGAATATATTGCCGCTACAGGCAGAAGGTCCGCGGCTGCTGGAAAAAGCAATCGTCAACGTTTCATCCACCGCACCAACAGCCAGTGCGCCAGCATTGTTTGCCGGGCTGACGCTGGTCGCGGCATTTGGACCATAGTTGCCGGCAGAAAATACCACTGCCACACCCGCGGCACGTAGTGCATTGATGTCTGCCTGGAATTCGGCATCGCACAAATTCACGCTACCGCTTAAATCCCAGGAGTTATTGACGATATCGGCGCCATCATCCGTCGCCGGGTTGTTATCGGGATCCAGCATCCATTGGAAACTGGCATGGATGGCGCTCATGGTTGCCGTATCAGAATCATTAAATATTTTGGCTGCGATCCATTGTGCGCCGGGGGCAACACCAATGCTGGTGCCGTTGGCATCACCACCAACGATCAAACTCGTCGTCTGTGTACCGTGCCCCGAAGTATCATAGGGTGTGGCATGTTGACCATAGGGGTCGAACCAGCTGTTCGTACCGCCGCGCCACCGACTGGATAAATCTGCGTGAGCCGCGTCAACACCGGTATCCATCGAACCCACCACGATACCAGCACCGGTAATACCCTGCGCCCAGACATCATTGGCATGAATCGCCTGAATATTCCATTCAGCCGGTGCCGGTGACCCAGCAGCCGCTGCTTGTATCGCAATCTGTTTATCAAGTCGCACACGTGAAACGCGACGCGACTCGGCAAGTTCTTCTACCATATTTGCTGGCACGCTTACTGCCAGTGAATTATTCAACCACAATTGCTTATGCTGGTGAATACGATGTCCGGACAAGAGTTGTTTAACATCGGACTGTTCAATATCAGAATGTTTGCGCAGGCCTCGCACCATTTCTTCGTGGCGCTTGGCACCACGTTTTTTATGCTTTAAAGAATGCAAATTAAATTTATTGGAGAACTCGATGATGACATCGATATCCTGATTCGGCCGACTGTCCTCAATAACCGCCTTGAGTTCCGGATCGATATTCCCAGCATAGGAATGAACAGATATTCCCAGACCCAGCAGAATTCCACAGGAAATTAAGGTGCGCTGCATTTTCAATACTCCCAAGCCTAATTAACCATCACGTGTTCGGCTTTAAAATCACCGATCACGATCGTGACAGCATCACCACTATTCACATGCTTGCCGGGATTGGCAAAGAACATAAAGTAATTTCGATTTTCTTTGACAAACTTGGTTGTGTTACGCAGCGAGCCTAATTTGTTGGTAACGGGGACAAATAATTTACTGCTGTCTTTCTCGACGACCAGGTAGGGTTTGATGCTGCGCTCTAGAATTGGTGTCGCCTTTTCTGCATTGGTCACACGATAACGAAAATCCAGCATGTACCCATTGGCGGTCGGGCGAAGCGCCAGAATCTTCACGCCCCACTGCTCTTCCATTTGTTTAGCCGCTTGATCGGTCGCACCTGGTTCGGCATTGGGTACGTTGGCGCAAGATGCCAGCAAGGTCACTGCCAGCACCAGCACAAACATTCCAAACAACGAAATGTATTTGTTATAACGCGGGTTGGTTATAGCCATACTTTGCATCATAACGAATACCTCTCTGTTTCTAACTGATATTTACCACGTAATTTAAAAAATCCTGACCGCCCCTCGCAGGGCGGCCAGGCATTCACACACACTTACAGAATATTGATACGAACCGTGGCAGTGTTGGAGCGCAATCCACCCGCATCGTAAACACGATAGCTGAAGGAATCCGATCCTGTTTTGCCATTGCCCGGTGTGTAGGTCACGGTACCATCACCGTTCACTACAACAGTACCCTTGCGAGGATTATTTCTGATTTGAATGGAGGCCGGATCAATATTGTTATTGACATCGGTATCATTGGCAATCAGATCAATCGTCACGCTGTTTTTCGGATTAGTGGTACGAACATTCTTCACCACATCCGCAGCGTCATCCACCGCAACCGGTGCCACGTTCACCGCAGCATTCACGGTAATGGTAACGGTAGCAGGTGCACTATTCACCTTGCCATCGTTTGCCACGTAAGTGAAGCTGGAGCTACCCGCACCGGTGATCGTCGGAGTAAAGCTGAACGATCCATTCGCATTGAAAATCAACGTGCCGCCGACAGGCGAAGTTGCAAGCGTTGCTGTTAACGCATCACCATTGGCATCAGTATCGTTCGCCAACACACCAGGTGCGGCAACAGTCAAGGTCGTACCTTCGGTCACACTGTAAGCATCATTTGCAACAACCGGAGCTGCATTTAATGGATTTACAGTGATGCTTACGGTCGCGATATTACTGTTTGCGAGACCATCGTTCGCCATATAGGTGAAGCTGTCCGTCGTTGTGCCGGCATTTGGCGTATAGTCAAATGACCCATCCGCATTCAGGGTGACACTACCGCCAGCAGGTGAAGCCACCAGCACCGCGGTTAATGCGTTGCCATCTGCATCGGTATCATTTGCCAACACACCTGCCGCAGCAACCGACAAGGTGGAACCTTCTGTAACCGTGTAGCCACTATCATTCACGGCAACTGGCGCAGTGTTTGGTACTGGATCCACGGTAATACTCACAGTAACAGCCGCGCTATTGGCAACACCGTCGTTAGCCATATAGGTGAAGCTGTCGGAAGTTGCCCCTGCGTTTGGCGTATAGCTGAAGGAACCATCTGCATTCAACGTGAAAGCAGCTGCATTTGCAGGTCCTGTGGCTAATACAGCCGTCAAGGCATCACCATCGGCATCGGTATCATTCGCCAATACACCCGGTGCAGCAACCGTCAGCGTTGTACCGGCAACCGTCGTAAACGCATCCGCTCCAGCTACCGGTGCAGAATTAACTGGCGGTGGTGGAGGTAAGGCAGCACCTACCGACAGGAAAGTCATCAGTCCACCGGGAGTGGCAGCCGCATTGGTTAAGCGCAAATGACGATCAAACAGAGCAAGGCGTCCATCCGCCGTCGGAGTAAGAATTGCATCTTTGGTCATCCCGGCCGCCATCAATGATGAAAACTGATCGCGTGCGTACGGATATTGATTGCCGTATTCCGCAACGAAGGACATGTTCGTTCCTACCATCGTCGGATAATGACTTTCAATACCGGCGTTCAACATACGTAACAAGGTACGTTGACCTGCGGCACCGGCAGGAATATCCGCGGAGGCAGAAGTATAGGCTTCACCGTTTACCAAAAAGTAACGTGGTTTGAAATTGATCGTGCTTGGCATGGTTGTGCCGGGGCCATATTGATTCAAGCGCACGGCATTATGTAAGTCAGGATCAATTTCGCTATACATCAACACGACTTCATTGTCATAGCTCACGCCGGGATAGGCTTCACCCACCGCGCTATCCACAGTCGCTGCACCGTACAGACCCATCTGAACCTGTACCGCCGCGTGCGTACCACTTTGATACAAATAGGTGCCAGGTTTTGCGGTGAATGTATAGGTTTGCACACCACCCGCGGCGCTGGCAGAAGCCACCATCGATTTGGCGCGACGACGGCCAGTGACATCAGTGAAGAAGTCATCGGCTGAGGCAGGATTCGGTACGGAATTACCCACCAGGCCTGGAATCATCACGGAAGATGCTTCAGGTAATGTATTGCGCAGATTCACCACCAGCGTGGAATCACCTGGTGGCACAATCAGCTGTGGACCTGGGACAGAAACGGTACAGCCTGTCGCGGTATCATCACCATAACCCCACATGGTCACGAGCGTACCATCGGGCATGGTCTTGGTGGTGGTGCCGGTACAGAGATTGAAAGTTACCGCACTGGCCTGGCTCATCGCCACCAGCAAAGCACTGGCAATCACGCTGCGTTTGAAGAAAGTCATATTTTGAATTTGTTTGTTCATGGTTTATCTCCCACCCCTTACGGAATCGTTACCCAAGGTGGTTCAACTAACATTAATGTCAGTAACCCGCCTGGATAAATATCGTTGTTGGTCAATTCACGTTCGGTATGTGAGTGCCACATATAGAACATGCCAGCATTCAGATTCAAACCACCTTCACCCGGTGGCAGCGAACCGAAGGCACCCAGGAATGGGCTACCGCTATAGAAACCACCGAAGGTCAGATCCTGCTGGCCAGGTAAGATAACGGGCATCTTCTTACCATGATCCGGGCAGTATTCATGGGTTACTGAATCATAACCAGGTGTTGGTGCCGTCGAACCATTACAAGTGTGACCATACATCGGATCAGCGGTACCAATGTCTGCGTCGGTACCAAACACATCCCAACCCAATGCTTCGCCGGTCCACTGCCACAGTGCATCATACGTTGCACCCGGTACAGCACCGAGGGTGTAATCTTCCGTTGCGAGATCGGTACCCGCACCAGCGCCACTTGATAACATGTGACCATCGCGCGCGATCATCACGTAGTTATTGCCATGGGTGTGGAACGGATGCATGTCGCGACTCATGTTAATGACACGCATCAAGGCTTTCTTGCCTGGTGTTACACGTGCCAGTGCATCCAACGGTTGATTGGGCATCCAGGGAATATTGGCACCGGCCAGGGTATCCGGACCATTGCGACCATTGACGAACCAGTACACGGGCCAGTAGTCGGTATTGTCGATCGTGTCGATTAAACCAAAATCCACCAGGTCATGCACACGCGGATCCATTTCCGAAAGCAGGAACAGATACTCGTGGTCATAGGCCGTGTCGGCATGGTTATAGGCTTGTTTGGCTACCGGTGGACGTACCACGATGGCACCGAATAAACCCATTTCGGTTTGCAGTTCGATATTGGTAGCACTTTGATAATAGTAAGTACCCGCGTTGTTAGCCGTAAACGTATACGTCACGATATCAGCAGGTCCGGTGCTTTCCTGAGTAATCAGGCCAGCGGTACCACCCGTTGCAGTAACACCTTCCTGACCCGGAAACATCATCGATACCGGCACAGCCAGATCATTCGTCAGATTAATGGTGACCGTGTCACCCTGATTGACGATGAGGGTTGGTCCGGGATACTGCATGCCATACGGTGACGTATCCAGGCCATAACCCCACACCAGAATGGAACCGCCGTCCGGTGTATAGATATAGCTGCCAGAGGCTTTTAAATTAAACGTCGTGCCCGTTGTGCCAAGAATTTCCGCGTGCACGCACGCGGTCACTCCCAGCAACACCGACAGGATTGCTCCCATCCAGGTTTTTTTATTTGCTATCAAGGTTTTCATGATTTCGCTCCTGTTACCGCTGCAATCAATTAATGCGAATTTCGGTCATCATTCCACCGAAATCCTCATCTTTGTTGCTCAGATAGTTCAAGTTTGTGGTGTACAAGAAGTACGTACCGGCGGGAACACCTGCGGTGTCGATAATGACATCCTTGGCTTCACCACCACCCAATGTCACGGATTGAGTTGTGTAATACATCTCTTTACCCGTCGCACCCGGTCCACGTAATTGCGCCGCACCCTGACCGACAACCTTCATCGGCAAGCCATTGGTCGCCAGAGTGTAAAAGCGCGTTACGTTCAGATTGGAGATACGTAACAGGATCTTTTCACCGGCAGTTGCTGTAATCAGCGAACTCACTGCCTGCGATACTTTACCCAGATCAGCGGGATCAGCCGGATTCAATTTGGTTTCATCGAGTGCCGCGAGTGCACCGGGTTCCACCGTATCTGGATAACCACGACCATTCAACATCGGATAATCATCGCGCATTTCTGCAAACGGCAGCGGTTGCACGTTGATATGCTGTATATGGAAATTGCCATCGAATGACCAGATTTGAATCGGGAACTCACGATCATAGCCTGTTGAGCCATCACCATCGTTATAGGCATAACCTTGATAGGTACCAGTTGCATTACCGGCACGACGCGCAACGGTATTTGCATCGCCACCAAAACCGGTGACATCCTGTTTCGGATGCACATACAGATTGCCTAACATACCCATTTGCATATGTTCTGCCGCTTCAACGTGACAGTGATACATATAGGTACCCGGACGGGCGACGTTATAGTAATAACTCAGACTCGCACCGGGATTCACCGAAATACTCAGATCGGGGACGCCGTCGAGAATCGAGCTGGCATTGGGGAAACCGTGAAAGTGCACGGTATGGGGATCGAACAAATCCGGACGTTTGATCATGCCGACGTTGGTTAACGTCAGATAAAACTGCTGACCTTCTTCCAACATAATCGTCGGTGCGGGTGCTGCCGCTGCCAGTATGCCGTCAGACATCGCTGATGCTTCAGTTGATCCCGAAATATCAGCAAAACCGAAGGTGTATAACACCTGGCCATCACCCATTTTGGCAAATCCGTCACCACCACTCAAATGCATACAGAGAATATTTGGATTGCCTGTTGCATCGTTAGTTACCACCTCGCCCTTGGTATTACATTGTACAAAAGGCGCGGCACTTGCATTATTTGCTATTCCCATCAGCGCGCCGAGGATGGCCGCTGGAATGGTAGCCAGAATTCTTGATTTCATAACATTTCCTCCCCGTTGACCCCGGGATCGCACCATGCGATCCCGGGGATGCACCGATTACTTATTGTGGATAGCGCTCATCCGCACCGATATCGACAATGATGCCCTGTGGACGCGCTTCACCATCAATATCCAATCCCGTCGCTGGATAGGTCACCAGCACCGAATTCGTACCGGTATTGCGCGCCGGACTATCCTGATCCGCGAGATGGTAATTACCAATCAGGTACAACGGACCATAGCGTACGTTGATGAAGTTACCGCCTTCATCGAAGGCCGGATTGGCCTGGATGGTGGTGGTGAACTCAGGCTGATTGATGGTTGCATCCGTTGGATTCAGACCCGGGTTGGTATTGAAGTACGGTTGGAAGAACTTCATGTCACCCGTGAACAGATTGTTGGACGAGCCATTTTCTGTCGGACCTGCTGCTGCAGCCAACACCGCACCTGCCACACCGTATACCGCCATGTTGGCCGTACCACCGGTGACATCCGTGACCAGACCATAAGTCGGCGGATTGGCTTCATAGTCGATCGTGAAATGCGAACTACGATTCTGCCAGATGATGTTGTTGATCAGGATCGGGTTGGAGAATGCGCCGTAGCGAGCTTTTTGCGCATTGTTGCCACCCAACTGAGCAAGCAGTGTAGGACTGGTCGCGAACGACACCACACCTGCCGCGTACGGCGTCGAGGTGTTCGGGTTACAGCTGATCTCATTACAGAAGCTGTTACTCGTGGTCGCGGTACTTTCGTTACGCGCGATGGTGTTGTTGATGATGCGTACCTTGAGGGCATCTTCCATGGTGATAGCACCACCGGTGTAGCCCGCAACGTTGTTGACGATCATGTTGTTAATGATGTCGACATTCCACCATTGACCGAAGCCATTGGTTGCATCCTGACCGTTGATGTTTTGTAACGTGATACCCGCACCCTTACCTGCACCCGCGTTATTACCCTGGATGAGGTTGGAGATGATATCGACGTGACCCGAACCTGCCGTCAGAACATTGCCGATGGTTGGCGCGCCGGAAATATAGATACCGCCGCCATCCACATTCGCTGTCTGCTGGAAGGTCTGATTGAACAGAATGGTGTTATTGGTGATCTTGCCATTGCGGCTCAAGCCGAGATGGGCGATACCACCACCGTTACTGCTGCTGAAGTTACCGCAGACCCAGTTACGATCCACTGAGTAACCACGTGCACCGGTGTACAGACTGATACCACCGCCGGCACCAGAGGCTGGTCCAACACCAATACCTGCACCATTACCCGATACATCATTGTGATGGATCGAAATGTTTTGATTGACGGTTTCAGGCGGATTAAATTCCGGATGACCGATACGGATACCACCACCGTATACACCGTAGTTGCTGTATACGCGGTTATTACTGATTTCCATATTATCGGCATAGCCGTTCACGACGATACCACCGCCGTTATCCGAACCTGCAATCGACAGACCGTCGATACGCGCCTTGTTAGTACCATTGTTGAACTGGGGCGCACCCGTACCCGGGGCCTTACCCATAACAATCACACCCGCACCAGCTTCGGTGAAGAGTGTTGGCGCTTCAATGCCGCCAAAGCCGGCATTTTGTCCTGGCAACAGACTCACCGTACCGCTTTCTACGAGACGTTGCACATAGTCAAACCAGTTAGCCAGTTTCTCACCGGGAATGTTAACCGGATTGATGTGTGAGGCCGCGCCAACACCTTGCAGACGTACTGGCTTGGACATGATGACCATTTCATCAAAGTCACCGGTTGGTACGAGCACCATGTCGCCCGGACGTGCCGCTGCGATGGTATCTGTGATCGAACCATTAACTGGAACAAGCACAGGCGCTCGACCGCCCACTGTCACCGTGATACCTGTCTTTGTGGTCGCACCTTGATCACGCGTGATCAGCATCTGCGCACTGCCCGTACCGGTTGCCACATTGACAATACCGGCGGGGACACGTACCTGAATCGCCTCGTTCGTCCAGGCGGCATTGCCGTTATTACTCACGAGTTGACCAGGAATACCGTTAAACGTCACGGTACCCGGATTGTTACCAAAGCCGAAGTTACGGGTGATCACCTGGGGTTGGCCCACGGCACCAAACTGTGGATTCAGCACTTCTTTATTACCCACTGACGTAATGGTGAGGATGTCACCTTCTGCCGCTACCCAAGGACCGGCCACGGTAGGACCGGCAACCGACCAGATGATCGGCGTGTTATTGGGCATTTCGCAATCCAGCGCGAATTGATCTGGACCTGCAAAGGCAGCAATAGGCACCACCGGTGTATCCAGGTAATGTGTTTCACCCGGGATATACGGGAAGCTATAACAGAACTGACTGTACTGCTTCTTGTAGTACGGATCGGTGACAAAACCACCGCGACCGTTCGGGACAGGACCCGGATCGTTCATACAGGTGGTAATCACGTTCGGACCGACACCACTTGGTGCTGGCACGTTGATGTTATAGGTCGAAGGCACCAGCGCGTTAAAGTTACCCCACTTGTCCGAATAGGTACGGGCAAATTCATGGCCCTTCCAGTCGCGGATCGAGACAGGGATAAACGGCGGTGAATACTTCTCGCCAAATGCCGGCGAATTCGGATCGAATTCGTTCGACAGGTCATCGAGAATGAACCCGGTGATGTGACCGGCAATCGGTGTATTGGTGAACATGAAGAAGTCCGCTGCCGCGTTCTGACCATTGCGCACGATGACTTGTTTCTTGTCACACAGCTTGGTGGTCTGACCGAATTTTGCAGGCGGAACATTCGCACCGTTCTCATCAGTGAGCTGGAACAATGAGAATTGTTCTGGTACGGCATGAACATCACCGACACACAGTGGCGGCAGTGCTTGTGGTTTGGCAAACGTATCACCAAACGCCACGTTCTGATCTTCTTCCTTCACGATTTTATAAACAGGATGTTGACCCGCCGCGACGACATAATAGCCCGGTGTCATATTTGTACCATCCGGGTTGGTCAGGAAGGCATAGCCACCGTCGAACACACCTGGACGTACCTGGTTAAAGTTACGCAAGCCATCGAAACAGGCCTTCGCATCCACCAGACGTGATCCATCAGGATTAAACATCAGGTTGTCGCCTTCACATCCGGTAGGCAGGCTATCATCCCAGCTATCGGTATGCGTTACGGCAATGGCATCACCCAGATCGAGTACGCCGTTGTTGTTGTAGTCATAATCTTCTGTTCCAGGGAAATTTCCGAATGGATAGTTATCGACATCGGCAAGTTCTATGGCGCCGTTGCCATTGCTATCGAGAATATTGCCCGCTGGATTGGATTTATACAAAGCCACTTGCAGACGCGGAATACCCGGTTGCCAGGCTTCGGCACCGTTATAACGTGGATCTTCTTCGGCACGCGTGGTGTCGTAGTAAATCACGCCGGTGATACCGCCGTTTTCACCTGGGCCATAAGGAGCCTTACCCCATTCGATTAGAGTGGCTTGACCTGCGAAACCCTGGAATGCTTCGAGCAAAGCAGGACCAGTTTCAGTACGTGGGCCATAGCCTTCGTTCAATGGTTGACCCGGAACTAATGGACCGCCCGCATCAACATGCGCAGTCATACCGGTTGCCTTGAAGCGATCGAAATTCACTTCGGCCACCATCCAGTTAAACCAGGGGAACATTTCTTCATACGGTGCCGAACCGGTTAAATCGGTCGGTACCGATTGATACATCGAGCCATCGCGCCAACGTACGTTGGTGCCTTGATCCGGCATACCCACTTCACCAGCATCACGCACACCATTACCGTTGGCATCAAAGAACACGACCTGTTCTATCGTATGGAACCACGCAAAAATGGGCACATCCAATAACGCCACATCTTGCGCCGCCCCATTGGCGTCCGCCGTGACATTAATCGTATATGACGTGATCAAGTACAACAGTGGTTCATCCCATACGGATAAGGAATAAGTACCAACTGGTACGTTAGGAATTTCAAACGTGCTATCGGCATTACATGGCGCAGCGAAAACTGCCTTGCCGGTAGAATCATTCAAACCAACCCAGCAACCACCCACCGGTTCACCGGTATAGAAGGTGAAATCGGGCGGACGTGAATTGTGAACCGCACGAATTTGACCGGTGATGGAAGCGCCACCGGACAACACCGCGTTATTCGCAAACTGTGGAATGAAACCGATAAAGACGTGAGGGCCAGGAGGACCCCATTCAGAGAAATAACCCGGTTCATTGGCTTTAACCCACGCATCGATAATCTTGGTACCTTCGATGGTGCTGGTCTGATGCCAGTTGGAGCCCGTCGGCGGAACGGCCTGGATACCGTATTTACCCGCTGCCAGATACTTCAGTGTCACATAACCTTCGCGGTTGGTGATAACCGTGCCGTCACCCATGACAGCATCAGCGCCGCACAATTCCGTAGGATATTCTGTTCCCAGTGGATTGCCGCAAACGTCGGTAGTCTGCTGACCGGCACAAATACCGTAGTGACCGCAACCGTCTTCCAATGAGATATGGAAACCGGACATGTCACTGGCTGGATTCGTCAGGTCAACTTCTTCTTGAGGTTGATCCGGCGCGCCGTTGATCGGGTTGTCATCTTTAAAAACATACACCACGATTTGCGCGGTAGGGATGGGTTGAGCATTAACGCGAACCGTTACGGCAGCTTGACCTGGCGTAATCGGCGCGCCACCCATGGAGAAGGTGTCACCCGCATCATTCGCCGGTTGATCCGGCAAAATGGAAATATAGTAATGCTTGGTAGGATCCAGATTGGGAAGTGCATCACCAGAGTGGCCTTCAGCGATCACTGGCATGTTACTACGATGGAAGTTCAGACCCAGACATTCCGCCTTGCTCGCATCCGCCTCGGTACAGGTTGTCCCTGGCGTAATGTGATAAGTGACGTCTTCTTCGATCAACCACCGATAGTTGGTGACGCTGGTTAAATTAATATCAGGACTGTAGTCGGTCTTGCCATTGGCTTTAACGCCGGTTTTGGAACCTTCTACTGTCACTGCTACGGTTTGTGCATTGACTGTCAACGACAGCATCCACAACAACGCAACCATGGTTACGCTGAGCAGTCTTGTCATCGACAATGCGCTCTTATTACTCTGGTTCACAGTCTTACCCTCCCCAGTTACTTGATATTGCTGGCGCCCCTGGGATGGATGCGCCAGCAAATTTCCCCCTGCGCTACCGCTAAACAACATACGCAAGGACCCTAGATTTTCTTAGGGCTAACTTAATGGGTTTGGGTCAAGAAGGAATTAGGGGGGAGACTGTATATTGACTACAGTGTATTACTACCCGGTGGTTATTTTTGAGACATAAATCAGCGGTTTAGCACGTTAAGGATTGTCTAAGACTAATTTTTTCTGCTACTTTACCCGCATGAATAGAAAATACCAGATACTGATTGCCGATGATCACGCCATTTTCCGGGCCGGAATCAAGTCCCTGCTCCAATCCCAACCCGATATCGAGGTGGTTGGTGAGGCCGTGGATGGCCTGGATGCCATCAATCGAGTCAATATTCTTAAGCCGGACCTGCTCATTTCCGACCTTTCAATGCCCAAGCTCAACGGGACCGATGGCATCCGCCAGATTCGTAGCCGTCATCCCGATATGGGCATCATCGTGCTGACGGTTCACAAGGAAGACGAATATATCCGCGCTGCGCTGGCAGCAGGCGCCAATGGCTATGTGCTCAAAGATGATACCCAGGATGAGTTGATCGCGGCGATTCGGCAGGTGACCTCGAAGAAAACCTATTTAAGCCCGACGATTTGCAAAGATGTGGTGCATGGTTACATCAGTGACAAAGACAAGGTCCAATATCGTTCCTCACTGGATATTCTGTCCTATCGCGAACAACAGGTGCTCAAATTAATTGCAGAGGGTCACCGCAACAAACAGATCGCGCAATTTCTCTCTATCAGTCCCAAGACCGTGGAAAAACATCGATCCAATCTCATGAAGAAATTGGATATCCATGATGTCAGTACCCTAACGGCGTTTGCGATGAAGAATGGTCTGGTAAATCATTAGCACCTGATCAGTGCGAAACCGGCCAGCTGATTTCCAGGCGTGTGCCATTGGGTTCAATCCCGACGATCTCGAAATTTCCACCCGTCTGCTCGACACGCTCACGCATGCTATTCAAGCCGAAGCCCATGTCACGATCGGTGCGCTGCGCCAGCGTGTTATTGATACCCCGACCGTTGTCCTCGATTTCCAGCTCAATGCCATTATTACCGCGATGCAGGCTGACATACACTTCTGTCGCCGCCGAGTGTTTGGCGACATTATTTAACGCCTCTTGCAGGACGCGATAGATGACAACCTTGAGTGTGTTATTGATCGCCGCCTCTTCCACTTCGATCAATTGACGGATACTGATGTTCTTATAGGTTTCCTGAAAGCGTCGGCAAAACCAGTTGATCGTCATGATGACACCCAGATCATCCAGCAAGGTCGGGCGTAAATCCATGGCCATACGGCGGGTTTCATCAATGGCCATGCGGATTTGTTCGATGATATCGCCCATCCCTTGCCGGCATTGTGCATAGCAGGCCTGCTGCGCATTGTTCACCGTGCTTTCTATCTTGTATTTGATGGAACTCAACTCCTGACCCAGCCCGTCGTGCAATTCTGCCGCCAAACGTTTACGTTCATCTTCCTGCGCGCTGATCAACTGACTGGAAAGCACATGCAAATGACGTTCGGACTTACGCAACGACACTTCGATTTCTTTTTGTCGGGTGATGTCGACGATATTGACCAACACCCGATTTATCGATTCCCCTTCAAGCAAATCCAGCTTGACTTCAATCCAGTGCTCCGCAGCTTTATTATCAATCAATTTAACGATGCCAAAATAATTTACCGACTCACCATTAACAATTTTGTTTATCTCTGCATCCACTTGCTTGCGGTAATCCGACGCCACAATGGCAATGAATTTTTTACCGCTGATTTCCTTGGAATTGTAGCCCAGAATTTCCAGAAACCGATTATTGGAAAATTCGATGCTGTCTGCATCGACAATACAAATACCCGCCAGCGTATTTTGCACCAGATGGGTATAACGGGCCTTGGATATCTGCAATGCAATCTTGTTACGCTTGTGTTCTTCGAGCTCCTTGTTAAGCCGCTCATTCACGCTCAACAATAACGAGGTACGCCGCTTAACCTGCGCCTCCAATCGATTGGTGTATTCTTCGCGTTCCTTCTCCAAATGTCTGACCGTGGTAATATCATCGACGATCAAAACAGCATAACCATTATGCTGATTGGCCACATTGACTTCGGTATCGCCGGTTTTCATGGTGCGCAGCGAAAAACGCAGCGTGGTGTCATTGGAATGACTGATATTTTCCCATTCGATAAAATCCTGCTGTTTGAGTTGCAGCCAGGCTTCTTGCCATTCATTTTCCACATCCGCCAGGCTGCGCTGGGTCAGCTCGGTAATAAATTCAGCGATATTGCTACCCTTGTGCGAACTTACTGTTCCCAGTCCCCAGTCATGAATCGCCTTGTTGACACGCACAATCTTGCCGTACACATCCAACACAATAACGAGCTGCGGAAAAGAATCGATGGCTTTTTCCCATTCGATTTTAGCTTCAACGACTTTTTGCGCAGTGTGGCCCATCGCCGGCACCAGCAGATTTAACTGCAGGTAGTACGATATCAGGCTCGACATCTGTTCAAGGAAAATCACTTGTGAAGGAGAGACTTCGCGTTCCTCCTCACAATAAATCGCTAATAAGCCCAATGGCTTTTTATCAAAGTAAATCGGAATACTGACACCCGAGTTAATCACCATGCCATTTAACATACTGGACGCCATCTCCACTGCATTGCCGTCCTTGCTGGTAAAAATGGTGTTGCCACGGGTGAGTACCGACATGATCACGGCGGCCTGTCCTTCCAGCGTGCGCGGATAATTTTTCAATCCATACGAGGCATGCACAATGCCGGATTCACCGGATTTCATCATGCTCGCAACGATACCGTAGTCAAAGGTAATCACCTCGCGCATGAATTCCATGGCTTTGCCGATAATGGCACTGCTTTCGGCCTGGCTGGTTTCCAGGTTAGCGCGGGAGAATTCCGACAGCTTGCTTAAATAAATTTGTGCCGATGATGATGGATCATAAGGCACAGGCGTATGCGGCGTTTTTTTCATGAAGTATCTGTTTCAAGTTGGTATTCGTTCAGCAATGCACAAGTCTTATCACAGTTTGCACAGTGACACCACTGGCGCTGAATCTCTATATATATGGTATATGGACGTTTATATTGACTATCCCGCGCATCTTCATTATTTCTTTAACTTTATGTAATATAAGCAATTATCACCTAATCGGGGCATAATTTATAGCCTGGAGCAGGTATGAATGGGTAATTTAACCTATTATCTGGCCGACGATTATCTTATATTATTGTTTTTATTAAATAAATTTAACGAATTCAGGTGATTAACCATGCTGCACGCACATTTTACCGTACGCAAATTTCTCAATCTAACCGGATTGTTCGCATTGCTGAGTTTTGCCCTGCCCTGCCTTGCCGAACATGAACATCATCACCATGAGATCGCCAAAGATACTGGTTATACCGTCGCAGCTGCGGAATATGTATTGCCGGAAATCGAGTTAGTCAGCTCCCACAGCACAACTCAAAAACTGGCAACTGTCATGGGTGACGAACCAGTGATGCTAAATTTTATTTTCACCACCTGCAATGCCATTTGCCCAATCATGGCGGCCACCTTCATGGAAGTACAAAAGAAAGCCGCCAAGCAAGGCATCAAAGTGAAACTTGTCTCGGTTTCGATCGATCCAGAACAGGACACACCCAGCGCGCTGGCTGACTTCGCCAGAAAATATCATGCCGGCGCCAATTGGGAATTTTATACCGGTGACAAAACCAATATTATCGATTTGCAAAAAGCATTTAATACTTATCGCGGCAACAAGATGAATCACATCCCCATCACCTTCATGCGTCGCAACGCCAAAGCCAGGTGGATCCGCGTTGAGGGATTCGCCAGTGCCACGGATCTGCTTAATGAATTCAACAAAGTAACCGCAAAATAATTTCAGCTCATGCGCATGCAAATTAGCAGTGGTTTATTCGGACTAGTACTTAGTCTCGCATGTGTTGCCGGTGACATATCCAAAACTGCAGCACCTTTGACTGATCTGGAGCTGGGACGACGCATCTATCGTGAAGGTATTCTGTCAAATGGCCAAACACTTACCGCCAAAGGTGCAGGCGATGTAGCCCTCAGTGGCAAACAACTCACCTGTGCCAGTTGTCATCGTCGCAGTGGCTTTGGTACCAGTGAAGGCAGCCGACGCGTCCCTGCCATCACCGGCAAAATTCTTGCCGCCCCATTGACACAAACCTACCGCGAAATTCGTGGTGGTCGCAAGAGCGGCGAAGGTGCAAGACCTGCGTATACCGAGAGCGCTTTGATACGTGCGATCACCCAGGGCTTTGATGTTAACGGACGCGAAATGGATCCGTTAATGCCGCATTTTATGCTGAATGATACCGATTTGAAATTATTACTGAATTATCTCAATACGCTGGAAACCGAAAACGCACCGGGCATAACAGAATCAGACATTCACTATGCCACCATATTCACACCATCAACCACTGCTAGCCAGAAAAAAATCGTTCTCGACACCAT
This sequence comes from Gammaproteobacteria bacterium, assembly GCA_024641475.1. GTDB lineage: Bacteria > Pseudomonadota > Gammaproteobacteria > UBA6429 > Thiohalophilaceae > JACQBC01. Next base: position 2,050 of record JAHECZ010000037.1, on the reverse strand, counting down.
CAAAACCTTCTTCGATGGCTATAACGCCGAAACTCGCGGCGAGGATCGGCGCGCCAAACACGGTCCCTGGAGCAAAGCCTGGCAATATGGTTCATTCCGGCATCTGCAGATTCACAGTTGGGAACTTACCGGACCAGCGGAGCAATGGCCGGAACAATTACAAAAATATTATGCACAACAACCCGTCTACGCGGTAGTCAATGGTGTTGGCCTGGATAACTGGCAACCTGTTCATGACTTCTGCGAAACCAGGGAAATCCCCTGCCTGTTTCCTACAACGGATGTTCCCGGCAAATCCACAAAACCATATTATTCCGTTTATTTTTCTGAAGGTATCGCGTTAGATGCACGCGTTGCTGCGACCTTTCTGCAGAATAACACCAAAACTGCTTCACGTATTTTACAAATCTATCGCGCGGAGCCACGGAGCGAACAAGCCGCACAGGCATTTTCAACGGCAGTCAAACCCTCCAAGGGTACTCATCTCGATGAACTAAAGCTTGCACAAGATCAAGCACTAACCCACGAGCTGTTGCAGCAACACCTCGCCTCAAGTCAGGCCAATACTCTGGTATTGTGGCTGGCAGAAACAGACTTGCCTGCTGTTGATAAAGTCATTGCTGATACAGCAACCATTAAAACGATTGTTGTTGCCCGCAGCTTTATCGCAGCTGACACCAAATTTCCAACATCCATGCAACCACGAACTTATGTGATTTCGCCGTATGTTCCTGACATCGATATGGTGAAACACTTAATTCGCTATCAGTCCTGGGCCAAGATGCATCACCTTGAAACAAGTGAGGTACGCATCGGCGCCAATGCCTACTTCGCCAGCATGATGTCCGCCAACGCCGTGCGTGGCTTGCGCGCCAATCTTGCCCGCGAACATATGCTGGATCAATTCGAGCATATGCTTGAGCGTGGCTTGTTTTTTTCCGTCTATCCCAATTTCACCCTGGGACCGGAGCAACGTTATGCATCAAAAGGCTGTTATGTGATAGGGCCGATGTCTGCCCAAGATAAGAAGGAAGGTCGCTATCCCAAAAAATGGATCGTCCCAGATAAATTTTGAATGGTAATTATTTGACGCGGTTCTTACCCTTGCCCTCACCGGCAAGATTCAATGTGTATTTACACAGCAGATGGATACGGCCGCGCGCCAACTGAATGCAGCGCTTGTTTTCCAAATCTTTGAGAATACGACTGATCATTTCACGCGTCGTACCCAGCTCATGGGCAATGTCACTATGGGTCAATTCAATAGGACGACCACGCGAACTTTCAAATTGTTGAATCAACCAACATGCCACACGCAGATCCAGGCGTTCAAAGGCCAAACCTGAAATCAGATTAGCCATATGCGCCAGACGCTCGGTCAAGGTACGGAGTACATAGGTACGGAAACTGGTGGATTCTTCCAGCGCTTTATGGAAATCCTCGCGCGGGATCACCATGCCGCGTAATAGCGTTTCGGCCTGGGCCATGACGGGGTAAGATATGCCATCAACCAGATTATTCAGATTGTTCACGCACAACTGGCCTGGCTCGACACGGTACAGGGTCATCTCGCGACCATCGTCGGAATCTTTATACACCCGCACTCGACCTTCAACGATCAACATCAAATGCTTGCATTCAATGGCTTCGTGAAACAGCACGGTACCCGGTTCAAAGGTATGCAGCTTGGCTTTATTGAGCATGTTCCAGCAATAGGCGTCGGCATTTTCAATCAAGCCGGGATATACCGCCAGCAAAGACTGCAGCCGATCATTCGCTTCCCCCGCCCGATTGAGCGGTAAAGATGTCAGAGTGGACATACAAACAACCTCACCTGGAACTGCCTATAGTAGACTCCCCCTCGTGTGGGGGGATTTGCAATGAATTCGTAATATACCGCCAAATGGAGAATCGTGCACCTGCACATACACGAATAATCTCGTCGATATATTAGGTTTTGCTAATATTTAAAATAAACTTAATGACACAGCGGATGGCAATATGATGTGTTTGTTTATCAACTGCATCACAAAAGAAAAGGGCCGCTTTC
>JAHECZ010000036.1 GCA_024641475.1 Gammaproteobacteria bacterium | reverse complement strand
ATTACTACCCAGGCATGAGTAATGTGCAACGTGGTAAAAAAGCTCGTTACCACCATGGTCACCAGACCAACAACAGCGCCGCGCGCCAGCCCGCCAGCAACAAAGCCCAGCACAATCAGATAATTGGGCATGGGTGAGACCAGCATTTCCTCGATGTGCCGTTGAAATTTGGCGCTAAAGAACGATGACACGACATTACCATAGGAATTGTTAATCACCGACATCAATATCAGTCCAGGTGCAATATAGTCGATATATGCCACGCCGTGCACAGGGGCCAGACTCGAACCGATTACCTTTCCCATGATGACAAAATATAACAATGTCATCACCGCGGGCGGCAACACAGTCTGAATCCAGATGCGAATAAACCGCAGGAACTCCTTGACCATAATGGCCTTAAAGGCAATCCACTGTTGTAACAGCGTCATAGTTCGCCCTGCTCCACCATTTGCATGAACATTTCTTCCAGACGATTGGTTTTACTACGCATGCTTACTATTTCAATATGCTGATCAGAAAGCTGTTGCACTAATGAATTCAGATTTTGCTCCTTACTGACCCGTACCACCAGGGTGGAATCATCAGCAAGATTCAAATCGAACCCGGCGATAGCCGGCACGGTGCTCAGTGATTGTTTCAATGTCAGCAAAAATGTTTCGACATGCAACTTGCGCAACAGACTTTTCATTTCGGTATTTGCAACGGTCAAACCATTGTTAATAATGGCAATATGCCGGCATAAATTTTCCGCCTCTTCCAGATAATGCGTCGTCAGAATGATGGTGGTTCCCTGAGCATTGATCTTCTGCAGAAATTCCCACATCGAGCGTCGAATCTCGATATCCACTCCTGCGGTAGGCTCGTCGAGAATCAACAGACGCGGTTCATGCACCAGCGCACGCGCGATCATCAGGCGGCGTTTCATGCCACCGGATAATTCACGCGCCATATCATGACGCTTTTCCCATAAATTAAGCTGGCGCAGATATTTTTCGGCGCGGGCAAGCGCGGTGCGCCGATCAATACCGTAATACCCGGCCTGGTTGATAACGATCTCTTCAACCCGTTCGAATTGATTAAAGTTAAATTCCTGCGGCACCAGACCAATACAACCCTTGGCGCGAGCGATATCCTGGTCAATATCATACCCAAAGACGGAAACTTTACCGGAAGTTTTTCGTACCAACGATGTGACAATACCGATCGCTGTTGACTTGCCAGCCCCATTCGGACCGAGCAGGGCGAAAAAATCGCCCTGCTGGACCGACAAATCTACGCCTTTGAGTGCTTCAACACCATTCGGATAAATTTTACGTAATCCCTGAATTTCGAGGGCAAGTGTCATAGCAAAATAATTTTAATCCTGCTTCAAGCTCAGTGGACCTGAGCCCAATCCTACTACCATCAACAAACCGCCCATGATAGAGATATTCTTGTAAAACATAATTGACTGAACCATCACGGCATCCGGCGTCGCAGTCCAGAAATTATGAAAGATCAGTGTTACCGGGATCATCCAGATGAACAGCATTAACGCAGCCACTCGTGCACGCCATCCCACCACCAGCAATACGCTTGCGCCGATCTCAATGACAATTGTTACAATCAATGCTAATTGCGTCAGTGGGATTCCCTTGGATGCCATATATCCCAAGGTATGTTCAAAACCAGTAATTTTACCCAAGCCGGACTTTAAGAATATCGCGGCCAACAAGAAACGTCCGACCAGTGGCGCAATCGAATATAGAAAATTCATGATATTTCTCCCGTGATCTGTAGTAATTGTTAATATCAATTAATTACAAAAACATTTCCGTACTGTACCTGAATGAACATAACTTTCATCCACGTCAAATCCGCCCACAGCATATGATTCAAATAGCGCTGACGTCAATGTGATGGCACAGAAATAATACCACTGGGATTATGAATAGAATTGGTGCAAGCCCGAAATTAATCCAGCCACAGACGGGCATTACGGAACAAACGCATCCAGGGACTGTCTTCACCCCAGTCACGCGGATGCCAGCTGTGTTGCACAGTGCGAAACACGCGTTCGGGATGTGGCATCATGATGGTCACGCGACCATCGGTGGTGGTTAACCCGGAAATCCCGAGCGGCGATCCATTGGGGTTAGCCGGATAAGTTTGGGTGGGCTTGCCATAGTTATCGATATAACGCAGCGCCACACTACCGCTTTGATCCGCCGCACGTAGCAATTGCGCATCGGCAAATACGGCCTGACCTTCACCATGCGCCACAACAATCGGCATTCGCGATCCAGTCATATCGCGTAACAGGATCGAAGCAGATTGCTGTACCTCAACCATAATCAAACGTGCTTCATATTGCTCAGATTGATTGCGCAAAAATCGTGGCCAGTGTTCAGCGCCAGGAATGAAATCTTTTAGTTGCGATAACATCTGACAACCATTGCAAACACCCAATGCAAACGTATCATCGCGCTGAAAAAATTCAGCGAACTGATCACGCGCTCGTGTATTTAACAAAATGGATTTTGCCCAGCCACCACCGGCACCCAGCACATCGCCATAGGAAAACCCGCCACAGGCCGCCAACCCTTTGAATTCATCGAGCCTGACCGCACCACTGAGAATGTCACTCATGTGCACATCGACACTGTCAAATCCGGCACGATCAAATGCAGCGGCCATTTCCACCTGACCATTGACACCCTGCTCACGCAGGATCGCCATACGTGGACGCACCTCACGTTGAATATGAGAATGTACGATGTCTTGCTGGGGATTATAGGTCAGTTGTGCATGCAAGCCTGGATCAGAAGCATCGAGAATGGCATCGTATTCCTGCAACGCACATTGCGGATTGTCGCGCAAATTCTGCATATGGTAGGTGGTGGTCCACCACAGGCGTTGCAATACAACGCGAGACTTGTCATAAAAACATGCTTTCCCACGGAATAAACGCATGCAATCCAGTTCATTCAGTGTACCGATGACGTGGGAATGACGACCCAGACCTGCCTCACGTAACACCGCCAATACTTCTTCGGTATCCTGATGCCGCACTTGTATCACCGCGCCCAGTTCTTCATTAAACAAGCTGGCAATATTGTCGTCACCCAGATCATCTAAATGCACATCAATACCACAGTGCGCAGCAAAGGCCATCTCTGCCAATGTGGCAAACAAACCACCATCACTGCGATCATGATATGCCAGCAGGCGATTGTCCTGATTGAGCGTTTGAATAGTATTAAAAAATCTGCCGAGTGCAGCAGGATCATCCACATCGGGAGCAAGATGCCCTACTTGTTTATATACCTGCGCCAGACAGGAACCGGCCATGCGTTGCTGGCCTTTGCCCAAATCGATCAGGATCAGATCACTATCGCCGCAATCGCGGCGTAATTCCGCTGTCAAAGTCTTGCGAACATCCGGTACACGCGCAAACGCGGAGATGATCAGCGATAACGGCGCGGTGACGCTGCGTTGCTGGCCATTTTCCTGCCAGACTGTTTTCATCGACATCGAGTCTTTACCAACCGGAATCGCAATACCCAAAGCCGGACATAATTCCATGCCGACAGCTTTCACTGCTTCATATAAACCAGCATCTTCACCCAGATGCCCGGCCGGGGCCATCCAATTGGCAGACAAAACAATATCACCGAGTTTATTAATCCGGGCCGCAGCAATATTGGTCAGCGCTTCACCGATCGCCATGCGTGCCGATGCAGCGTGATGTACCAGGGCAATTGGTGTGCGTTCACCCACCGCCATTGCTTCACCACAATACCCGCTATAACTACTCGTCGTCACAGCCACATCCGCGACCGGTACTTGCCAGGGCCCAACCATTTGATCGCGCGCAATGCAACCTGTAACACTGCGATCACCGATTGTGATCAGAAAATTTTTGGCGGCAACGGTGGGTAACTGTAATACGCGTGTTACCGCATCGTGCAGCACGATCTCGCGGGTATTAAATTCGGGTTTTTGAAAGGTACGATGTTTAACATCGCGCAGCATTTTGGGTGGCTTGCCCAATAATACATCCAGGGGCATATCGATTGGTGTGTTATCAAAATGGCCATCGCCTAATACCAGTTGCTGCTCTGCAGTTGCTTCACCGATGACCGCGTACAGGCAACGTTCGCGGTCACACATCGCAGTAAATTGTGCAAGTTGTTCACGGCGGACGGCAATGACATAACGCTCCTGTGATTCGTTGCACCAGATTTCCATCGGTGACATGCCAGGCTCATCGTTGGGGATAGTACGCAATTCAAAACGTCCGCCACGACCACTGCCATGTACCAGCTCGGGCAAGGCATTGGATAAACCACCGGCACCCACATCATGAATGCTCAGGATCGGATTGTGTTCACCTAACTGCCAACATTGATCGATCACTTCCTGCGCGCGGCGTTGCATCTCGGCATTACTGCGTTGCACTGATGCAAAATCCAGATCTTCCGCACTGGCACCGGTAGTCATTGACGACGCCGCACCGCCACCCAGGCCAATCAACATTGCGGGGCCGCCCAGCACGACCAGTGGCGATCCCACCGGAATATCCTGTTTATCGACATGCGCTTCGCGAATGTTGCCCAACCCACCGGCCAGCATGATCGGTTTATGATAACCACGCACTTCCATACCGTCCGGGCCGGGTACGTTTTCTTCAAAGGTACGGAAATAACCGCAAATATTCGGCCGACCAAATTCATTATTAAATGCGGCTGCACCGATCGGCCCTTCGAGCATGATTTCGAGGGCGCTAACGATGCGTGCGGGTTTACCGTGATCGGTTTCCCAGGGTTGTGGTAATTCCGGTAAACGTAAATTGGATACGGAGAAGCCACATAATCCTGCCTTGGGTTTTGAGCCGGTGCCAGTGGCACCTTCATCGCGAATTTCTCCACCACTGCCGGTGGCAGCACCAGGATACGGTGCAATGGCAGTAGGATGATTGTGTGTCTCCACTTTCATCAGGATATGCATCGGTTCCTGTGTGGCGCGATAAACCCGATCGGCGGCGCGAGGGGTAAACCGTGCCGCACTGAATCCGGCCATCACCGCGGAGTTATCCTGATACGCAGAAAGAATTCCTTCCGGACTGTGCTGATGGGTATTACGGATCATTTTAAATAACGACATGGGCTGTGGCTTGCCATCGATGATCCAGTCCGCATTAAAAATCTTATGCCGACAATGTTCGGAATTGGCTTGCGCGAACATCATCAGTTCGACATCGTTGGGGTTGCGGCCGAGCGTACGGAAATTTTCCACCAGATAATCGATCTCATCAGCTGCCAAAGCCAAACCCCAATCACGATTCGCCTGCAGCAATGCCTCACGTCCACCGCGAAGAATATCCACGCTTTGCACTGGTTTGGGAGCAGCCTGCGAAAACAATATGGCAGCGTCATCTTCGTTGCTGAACACGGATTCGATCATACGATCGTGCAGCAATGGTATCAGTTGCTTGACTTGCTCATCGGTCAGCACCGGGTTGGCAGTCAGCGTATAGCGGATACCACGCTCGATACGTTTTATGACGGTTAGCCCACAATTGTGCGCGATATCGGTTGCTTTGCTCGACCAGGGTGAGATTGTGCCGGGACGTGGCACCACTAACAGTGATTGGCCCATGGGTTGCGTAGAATTAATGGTTTCATACGCCAGTACTGCATCCAGCATTGTGCGTTCCTGCGTTTGCAGTACGCGATCGGCCGCGACAAAATGTTCAAACTCTGCCGCAACTCCCTGAATCGCAGGCACCAGATTGTGCAGTTGCTGTTGCAACTTGGCCAAACGGAAAGACGATAAGGCACTGCCACCGCGCAGACGTAACATGGAATTCTTCTTGTCGGGAAGTTGCCGGAAGAGCTTATGATACTGGAAGGAACCGGGCGCGACCAGTGCCCATTACCAGGAAGCCGCTTCCTTGAGTTGAGCCATGATGGTACTCAGCGAGATTTCGCGCAGATCCACCACACACACCAGATTGGCAATACTGCAGACGGTGACAGCCGGTCCGCGTACCAGCCAACCGCCCGGCGGTGTCCAACCGTTCATTTGGGTAAACATGGATAACTGATCCGCATTGCCTTGCACCATACGTTTATAATCGTGCGCAAATTTGGCCAGGCGCTGCAGCATGTCATCACCACCGGCACCATAACCTTCCACCAGCATGCCATCATCGCGGAATTGACATACCGCGATTACACCATCCAATGCGAATAACTGTTTGATCATGATTGGGTATTAACCATTGAGTGCGGCATAAATTCGGTCATAATCGACCTTGGCATTCGGCACCACCACACCATATTCCTGATTTACCACGGCGGTCCATTCAAATCCGATCAGCGAAAACCCATTAATTGGATAAAATCCCTGCATCCCGGTGACTTTCTCCCAACCACGCGCCTGCATGGTGGCAATCGCCATATTCGCGACACAGACGTGACACAACAAATCCAGCACGGTGGCATCGAGTTTGCTGCCTCCGGCAATCTGGTGCTCACGTAATTCACCCGAGGGTGTAAAGCGAAACGCACCTTCCACTGCATCGAGTTTCATCAATGTGTTTAAATCAGCCATAGTAATTTCCTGTCTGTGTCTGTTTGCCGTATTAAACGAGTTGTCCTTCCTGCTGTGGCACCTGCGCAACCAGTTGTGCCATCAGATCATTCAGCTTGACTGTGGTGCTGTCCACAAAACAAAAGATATTGCCCACCACGCAGACACTGAATTTTTCGCCATGCACCATCCAGCCACGTGCCGGTGCACAACCGCAATCCGAGCCGAGTGATTTCATCATATCAACTTGCATGTGCGTCGCCATGGTGGTGGCACGACACATGATCGATGCCATGCGCGCCAGTTCATCAGTCAGCTTGCCTTCAAAACTGAAGCGATCACCGCGATAGGAATATTCACCAGCGGCAATGACGCCAGGTAATTTACTCAGATTAAGAATCAAACTCATTGTGATGCGCTATAATGCGGGCCTGGTAAATAGTAAACATGAGAACGGCGCAGGTTGCAACCCTTGATATGATGAATACTTACACGCCAGAGCTTGCATTATTATTCCGCCGCTTCGCCGCCATTAGTTATGATGGCTTGCTGTTACTGGCCTTGCTATTGCTTGCCAGCGCCCTGTTGATACCATTCAATAATTCCGCCACAACTGCGCTATATCATCCCTTGCGCACACTCTACTTACTCGGCGTCTGCTTTGGATTTTTCGGCTGGTTCTGGACTCATGGCGGTCAAACATTAGGGATGCGCGCCTGGCGGCTGCAATTACAGAACTGCGACGGCGGCAGCGTAAACTGGCGAAGCGCCGCAGTACGCTTTGCCGTAAGTTTACCTTTGTGGCTGTATACCGGCAGTGTATTGATTGTCAGCTTTGCACCACCGCATCCCGAGAGCAGTTGGTTGAGTTTCTTGCTCAACATACCCATGCCGTTGCGTTATGGCATAGCATGCATCTGGCTGATACTGGATTACTGGCCAGAAAGCTGGCGAGATCGTGTGAGTGGCTTGCGCGTGATACTTCGCTAACGCAAGCGGGTGATCAGATACGTCCCCGCTCCCAACACCAGCAAGGTCGGTAATAGTGCCGCTGTCGCTGGCGTAATGTGATAGACCAAGCCCACTCTACCGATCAGCTGACTCACAATATAAAATACCAGCCCAATCAAAAATCCAACGAACACCCGTTGTCCGACACCGGTATCGCGCATCGTGCCGAAAATAAACGGCACCGCCAGTAACATCATCGCGGTTATCGTCAACGGTGCAATAATTTTGGTCCAGAATGTCAATTGATAGCTGGCCGCATCCAGGCCATTATCCTGCATATAATCGATATAGCCCAATAATTTCCAGACAGAAAGGTTTTCCGGTGTCACCGAAACGATATTGACCATATCGGGATTAAGCAGTGTTTGCCAGGTCATGGTCGGCAAAGAGTCCTGGACGATACCATCCGCTGTAATTTTCTTGTGTGTGACACGCTGCAACTCCCAACCATCGCTGCGATATTCTGCTGCAGCAGCCGTATAGGTATCGCGCAGTGAATGATAATCATCAAACAGGTACAGGCTGATCCCGATCAGGCGTCCATCGTTTTCGACACGGCGCACATGAATATAGGTATTACCATCACGCGCCCACAATCCATAATCGGTATTCAGACTGATCTGGCTGTTCATGACACGTACGCGTTTGAGTTTGGCATATTGTACGACCGGCGGCGCCACCACTTCACCGATAAAGATCGCCAGTGCCGTTATCAACAAGGCGGTTTTCAATACCGCAAAAATCAGGCGCAGCAGCGACATTCCCGCAGCACGCATCGCGGTAATTTCCTGATGCCCGGCCAGCGCGCCCAGGCCCAACATCGTCCCCAGCACTGCAACCATTGGAAACAACGTGTACAGTTTTTGTGGCATCGACAAGGTAATAAATAAAATTGCCTGCCACATCGTATAATTCGCCCGGCCGATATCACCGATTTCACCGGCAAAACTGATTAAGGTATCGAGCGTCATTACCACCAGCATTGCTGCAACAATGCCCATGGCCACCGACTTGCCGATATAGCGATCCAGTAGCTCCATGATCAGCGTTTCGCTCCTGCAAACAACTTACGTAATCGCAATCGCATTGGTTTCCACTCAATGAATAGCAAGGCCGCCACAACGAGCGCCAGACCGTGCACCCACCACAAGCCTAACCACGGCGATATCTCACCCTTACGCAACCAGGCCAGCGAAACGCTTTGCATGTTGGTATATATAATATAGATCAGTAATGCCATCGCCAGTTTGGAATAACGACCCTGTCGAACGGAGGAGCGGCTTAACGGTAAGGCGAGGATGGCCAAACCAATACAAATCAACATCGCCGAAAAACGCCATTGAATCTCCGCCACATCACCGATGTCAAAGCGTTTCCATAATTCCATAGTTGGCATGGCGCGTTGCCGCAATTTAATTTCCTTGTGTTCCACATCATCGGCCAGTCTGATGCCGTGTTCACCAAATCGGACAATGGCAGAACGGCCGGTTTTCAATTCATTATCGTATCGATAGCCATTGTATAATATAAAATATTTTTCACCTTTTTCTTCATTAATTTCGCGCTTGCCACTGGCCGAGGTAATAATCGAGTTCTTGTCACGCCATTCGTGTTGTAGAAAAACATTACCCATCGTCCCGGCGTGTTCGTTAAATTCCTGGGTGTACACCACACCTTCGCCGCGTGACAATTCATTAAAGCGTCCAGCGCTGACCCCTTCAAGATCAGATCGCTCCTTGGCTTGCTTGATCAGAGTTTCGCCTTTTCCCTCTGCCCAGGGCGCGATAAAAAATGCCAGGGCACCGACGCCCAAGGCAAATACCAGTGTGGGTCGCCATAATGCCGTGACGATATTCCATTGACCAATTCCGCAGGCCGATAACACCACCATCTCGTTATCTTTATATAAACGGTAAAATGCCAACAGGATGGCAATATAGAATGACAGTGGCAAGACAAACACCAGATTGGTAATGCTATGTAATCCCAATAAAGTCAGCACGGATTTGACTTGCAGCTCACCACCGGCAACCCGACCGTATAGCCCGATCAGCTCACCGCTGATAAAAATCAGCATTAATACCGTGACCACGGCAAACAAGGCGTAGCCAACTTCTTTGACGAGATAGCGATTCAGTACCCGCACCACAGCTCCACTGACTACTCAAACAACAGGCTTTGTAATACCATAGTTTAATTCGACTGGATATATAAGTCTTCCATCCTTCCCCATGAGGCAATGCATGCAAATTACGGTTAAAAGCGCGGACCCCGCCAGCTTTCGCAGTGAGTGTTATGTCATCGGTGTGTATGAAGACGGCAGTCTTACGCCAGCGGCAAAAAATATCGATAAGCTGACAGCCGGTGCCCTCGCAAAATTCCTGCGGCGCGGTGACTTTACCGGGCGAACTGGCCAGAAAACATTCCTGTATGACCTGCCGGGCATCGCGACCACACGCCTGCTGTTGCTGGGATGCGGTAAAAACCAGGCTTTATCGGACACACAATATCGCGATGTCATCAAATCTGCCGTACAGGCATTAACGGATAATTCCCTGAAAGAAGCCTGTTTATTGCTCACCGAAATAACTGTCGCCGACCGCGACAACCTGTGGAAAATCCGCTTTGGCAGTGAAGTACTCGTACAGCAGTTATATCGCTTTACCCGGCTGAAATCCGCTAAAAACGACACGGCCCCGCAGCTGAAAAAACTGACCTGGCAATTCAGCAATGCGGCACAGTTGTCTGCCGCCAGCAAGGCAGCCCAGGTAGGGTTGGCGATTGCCAATGGCATGGCGCTCAGTCGCGACCTGGGTAATCTGCCAGGTAATATTTGCACACCCGGTTATCTGGCCAGTGAAGCGCGCAAACTGGCCAAACAGCAGCAGCTGAAAATCAAAGTACTCGATCAAAAACAAATGGAAACCCTGGGCATGGGTTCGCTACTGTCAGTGGCCAAAGGTAGTCGTCAACCGCCCAAATTTATCGTATTGGAATACCACGGCAGCAAAAAACCGGGACAACCCGTGGTACTGGTGGGGAAAGGTATTACCTTCGATGCCGGTGGCATATCCATCAAACCTTCAGCTGCCATGGACGAAATGAAGTTTGATATGTGCGGTGCCGCCAGTGTGTTCGGCACCTTACAAGCCGTGGCAGAGCTTAAATTGTCCATCAATGTCATCGGTTTGATTCCCACCTGTGAAAACCTGCCCGATGGCGCAGCCAACAAACCCGGTGATGTCGTCACCAGCATGTCAGGCCAAACCATTGAAATTCTCAATACCGATGCCGAAGGCCGTTTGATACTCTGTGATGCGTTAACCTATGCCGAACGTTTCAAACCCAAAGCCGTCATCGACATTGCCACCTTGACCGGCGCCTGTGTGATTGCGTTAGGTGGTCAGGCCAGTGGCCTGTTAGGCAACGATCAGGAGCTGGTGGATAAATTACTGCAAGCCGGCCGCCACAGTGCCGATCGCGCCTGGCAATTACCGTTATGGGAAGAATATCAGGAGCAACTCAAAAGTAATTTCGCTGACATGGCGAATATCGGCGGACGCGAAGCCGGGACGATCACGGCGGCCTGCTTCCTGTCACGCTTTGCCAAAAAATTCAAATGGGCGCACCTGGATATCGCCGGGGTTGCCTGGTTAGGCGGCAGCAGTAAAGGTGCCACCGGTCGACCGGTACCACTGCTCACCCAATATCTGATCGACACTTCTGGCTATTAAAAGTTGGTAGCAATATGACCCGCGTCGATTTCTACATCAGCCAGGCCACCACCCCCACGGTGCGACAACAATTGGCGTGCCGGATCGCGGAAAAAGCCTACTTAAAGCAGCATCGGGTCTATTTGCATGTGCCCTCGGCCGAACAGGCGGAACAACTCGATTCCCTGTTGTGGGTTTTCCGTGCCGGCAGTTTTATCCCGCATTGCCGGGACACGGATGCGCAGGCGGCGGAAAGCCCGGTCGTGATTGGGCATAGCGAACCTCCTGCTGACAGTAACGATGTACTTATCAATCTCTGTGATGACATACCGGGATTTTTCAGTCGTTTTGGCCGGGTCGCCGAAATAATCAGTGGCGATGAGACGACCCGCCAAAAAGGCCGGGAACGCTTTAAATATTACCGGGAACGGGGCTATGCACTCGAATCTCATGAGTTAGGCGACTAATATATAGTCATGGCGAAGAGTCCCGACAAATTCGGCGGTAGCAACGACAATCTGCTCAATGCACTGGAGTCGATTAAAGGTTTGCTTGAACAGAACGAAACCAAGCTGAATGCCGCGCGGCAAAGCATCAAAAAAGCCACGCCGAATATTGAAACCTTGTTCGATGGACCACTGGATGATGATGTGCCGGTACTCAATGACATCGTGATCCCCAATGAGATCCACAAGCCCGGTGAACAAGGTATCGACCCGATGGTATTACAGGCCTTCGTCGATGAGATGCAACAGAAACTGGAAAAGCGGATACGCGAAACCCTGATGCAATCGATCGTCCGCGCCGAGAGCGATATTAAAAAACAACTCTCGGCCTACATGAATCAACTGCGTAAATTAATCAACGACGAGAAATAAATCAGTCCGGCGCTTTTACAGCCGGTAACCGTCCATAGCGTTCATCCATGTAACATCCCTTATCCGGCAACCAGTGTGGCAAACGATAGTAACTGCGTTGTACATCACGCAATACCGTATCGCGATACAAGCCATAATTAAATTCCGTGCCGATGCCTAAATGAAACTGCGTGCCTTTAAATGGTACAACGATATGTTCATAATGGCGGAAAAACCTGGCAAAATCTTCGATATCCGCATCCTGATCCAGTACTGCGATTGTCTTGCCATCAAATTTGCGGAAATCCGTCAGCAAATCATCCTGCCGACCGTGATAGGAACCAATACCGATCACCATGACGGGCTTGCGATCGGCATAGGATAATACCGATGCACCGGAATAACTGCTGGTCGCCAAGGGATAGTTATGCCGATACGGTTTGATCGTGTCGAGTAATTGCCGGGTATACATCGACGAAACCAAATCCTGATACGTCGACGGATTATTGCGTGTGACACCGGGGATGGCGATCAGCAAGCCGGTAAAAATCACCAGAAACACCAGACTGAAGCCCCACATAAAATGAAAACACACGCGTAATTGGTTGTAACTTAAAAATACCGCTAACGCGACGAATAAAAACGGATAAAAACTTAATATCCAGTGACCGCCCACGGTCTTGCCCATCGCCACCAGCATAAACAACAGGATTGGCACGAGGAATAACACCAGGAACAAACCCAGGCCGTCCTGCCGGATGGTTTTAATCAACTGTGCCGGACTGCGCCACAGGTAATACAACACCGGCGGGGTCATGATACCAAGCAATAACAACAGGTATTTACCAAACGTCTTCAGCGAAAAGCGGAAATCCGCAGTGCGATTCTGCAGATTGAATAAATAATTGTCCCAACAATGCTGCGCATTCCACAGGATATTCAATCCGATAAACGGCAACACACCGATGATCAGCCACAACAAGCCCTGATAAGGTCGCCAGCCACGCCGTACAAACATCAGCATATATAAGAGATAGGCAATCCCGAGCAGACCTGCGAAGAACTTGGAAATAAATGCCAGTCCCAGACAGATACCGGTCAACAGATACCAGCCCCAGTGATCATTACGCTGGGCGCGATAGAAACACCACGCTGACACAAACGACCAGAAAATCAACGGCGTATCAGTCGTAATCAGCGGCACAAACAGGTTGACCGGTGCCAGCCAATATAAACCGGCCGCCAGCAATGCCAGCATCTCGCCACGCTTGCGAACGTAATGATAAATTGCCAGACCGATGACCGTGGTGGTGATGATGGTCGGTAACCGCAGCCACCACATTGCATCACTGATTTGCAGTAATCCGGTGAGCCACCAACCCACCATCGGCGGGTGATCGTAAAACCCGTAATCCGGGTTTTTGCCCCACAGGATAAAATAGGCTTCGTCACCGGTAATCGGGATTGCCGCAGCGATCGCCAGCTTGATCAACACACTGATGGTGATGAGTCCCCAAAAGATCTGGCGCTCGGTCAGGCGGTTGAAAAACATGCGTGCCCTTACTGGTTAAAATTGAGCGCTATGTTAGCAGAAATTCCGGGTATAATCGGCACAAATCAGCCCCTTACCAAGAATTCCACCGTGGACAAAACATACAACCCGCACGCCATCGAACAACACTGGTACGACACCTGGGAACAACAGCACTATTTTGCCCCGCAAGGTGCAGGCCCGGGGTATTGCATCATGATCCCGCCACCCAATGTCACGGGTTCGTTGCACATGGGTCATGCATTTCAGGACACGATCATGGATGCACTGACGCGCTACCACCGCATGAAAGGTGATCAGACCTTATGGCAAGCGGGAACCGATCACGCCGGCATCGCCACGCAAATGGTGGTGGAACGTCAACTCAATGCACAAGGCAAGACCCGCCACGATCTGGGACGCGATCCTTTTATCGCCAAAATTTGGGAATGGAAAGCGCAATCCGGTGGCAGCATCACCCGACAACTGCGGCGCATGGGTGCGTCACTCGACTGGACGCGTGAACGTTTTACGATGGATGAAGGTCTGTCCAAAGCGGTACAAGAAGTCTTCGTACGTTTGTATGACGAAGGTTTAATCTACCGAGGGCAACGGCTGGTCAATTGGGATCCGGTGTTACACACCGCCGTATCGGATCTGGAAGTGATATCACAAGAAGAAGCTGGTCACTTGTGGCATTTGCGTTATCCAATCACCGGCACAAATGAATTTTTAATTGTCGCCACCACCCGTCCGGAAACGATGTTGGGTGATGCGGCCATCGCGGTGCATCCTGACGATGAGCGTTACCAGCATTTAATTGGTAAAACCGTGAACCTGCCGCTGACCGATCGCACCATCCCCATTATCGGGGATGACTATGTCGATAAAGAGTTCGGTACCGGTTGCGTCAAGATCACGCCGGCGCATGACTTCAATGACTATGCGGTCGGTCAACGCCACCAACTGCCGTTGATCAACATTTTCACCAAAGACGCCTGCATCAATGACACTGCCCCTGCCGCGTATCGCGGTAAGGATCGCTATGTCGCGCGCAAGCAAATCGTTGCTGATTTAGAGTCCGCCGGATTGGTCGCCGAAATCAAACCACATAAATTAATGGTGCCGCGCGGTGATCGCAGTCAAGCCGTGATCGAACCCTATCTGACCGATCAGTGGTACGTGAAAGTCGCCCCGCTGGCCGAACCGGCGATCAAGGCAGTGGAAACCGGCGCGATCAAGTTCGTGCCGGACAACTGGAAGAACACCTATTACGAATGGATGCGCAACATTCAGGACTGGTGCATCAGTCGGCAGATCTGGTGGGGGCATCGCATTCCCGCCTGGTACGATGAGCAAGGTACTATCTATGTCGCCCGCGATGAAGCCGAGGCCCGTGCGAAATATAAATTAGCCGCCACGACAAAATTAAAACAGGACGAGGATGTGCTCGACACCTGGTTCTCGTCGGCGCTGTGGCCGTTCTCGACATTGGGTTGGCCGGAACAAACTCCGGAACTAAAAACCTTTTATCCGACCAACGTACTGGTCACTGCTTTTGACATCATCTTCTTCTGGGTCGCCCGCATGATCATGATGGGGCTGAAGTTCACCGGTGAGGTGCCCTTCCACGAAGTCTATATTCACGGTCTGATGCGCGATGCGCACGGCCAGAAGATGTCGAAGTCCAAAGGCAATGTCATAGATCCGATCGATCTGATCGACGGCATCGATCTGGAAACGCTGGTACAGAAACGTGTCACCGGGCTGATGCAACCCAAAGATGCACCCAAGATCGAAAAAGCCACGCGCAAGGATTTCCCCGATGGTATCCCCGCCTTTGGCACCGACGCACTGCGCTTCACGTTTGCCTCGCTCGCCTCCACCGGTCGCGATATCAATTTTGATCTGGGCCGCACCGAAGGCTATCGCAATTTCTGCAACAAGTTGTGGAATGCCGCGCGCTATGTATTGATGAATTGCGAAGAGCAGGATACCGGCGTCAACAACGAACCGGTGGAACTGGCGATTGCGGATCGCTGGATCCTGTCACGGCTGCAACACACCATCGAGGTCGCCGACCAGTCCATCAATCAATATCGCCTGGATCTGATGGCCAATGCGATTTACGAATTTACCTGGAACGAATACTGCGACTGGTATCTGGAATTATCCAAACCGGTGTTAATGAATGAGGCCAGCAGCGCCGCCGCTAAACGTGGTACGCGCCGCACCCTGGTACAGGTATTGGAAACGGTATTGCGTCTGGCGCATCCATTGATGCCGTATATTACCGAAGAGATCTGGCAACGCGTTGCGCCCCTGACCGGCAAGTCCGGTCCAACGATCATGTTGCAACCGTATCCAACGACCGAAGCGAAATTGGTAGATACCAATGCCACTGCCGATATGGAATGGGTCAAACAATTTATTCTCGGCATTCGCCAAATCCGCAGCGGCATGGACATCAAGCCCAGCAAACCGCTGCCGGTATTACTGCAAAATGGCGCAGATACTGATCGGCAACGATTAACCACCAATGAAAGCACGATTCAATTTTTAGCGCGCACCGAATCGATTCGTTGGCTCAACGACACAGAGACTGCACCGGAAGCAGCCACCGCATTAATTGGCAATCTGAAATTGTTAATCCCGATGGCAGGGCTGATCGACAAAGACGCCGAGTCCAAACGATTGCAAAAGGAAATCGACAAGAAGCAACAGGAAAAACACCGCCTCGCCGCCAAGCTCGAGAATGCCAATTTCGTCGACAAAGCCCCTGCCGACGTCGTTGCCGTCGAACGCGGCAAACTTGCCGCGATTGACACGGCTATTGTGCAATTAACGGAACAACTGGAAAAGATTCAGAAGATGTAAGTAATATGGGGACAGACTTAAGTCTGTCCCCATCGCATGGTTATTTCAAAGCAATCGATAATACAATTCTCACCACGCTGACGATCGTCAGAATAAACAATAATACACCAATCAAACCAATGATGATGTATTGCGACGGTTTGCCGTAGGAAAAATCCCGTTGGTAATTTTTACTGCTTTGTACACCGAGGAATGCGGCAAAAACACTTTTAGTGACTTGCCAGAGGCTGGGTGCCGGTTTGTTGCTTGGTTCGTTCATGCGTGTCCTGTTGAATTCATTTGTTTAACCAGCCGGTAGGCCATGAAGGCTAATAGTAACACACCACAAACCAGCACCGCCCACAGGATCCATTTTTTCCAGGGTAAGCTTGGAGGCGGTGGGACCAGGCGCGAGACATCACCCAGGGTGATTCGTGCGCCCAGGCGCGCGGGCTTGATCAATGTGCCGTTATTACCTATCGCATCCTGGTGCAATAACTGAGCAAGCATGGTTGTTGCAGGTTGTGCTTGCACACTGCCAAACGCCAGCACAAATGGCGATTCACCTTGTGCGGTAAATAACAATTGTTCAGGTACCCAGCCTAATTTTAATACTGGCAACCCTTGCAATACCGCTTCATTGGCTGGCAGACGCAACCGCCAATAACGTTGTGCAGTAGTGGCAAGTGATATTTCCGGTGTGGCCAGCGTTGTGCCTTGTTGCTGCAAATCATATAGCATTCCGTAATAATGCGTCACCCATACACCATCGGGTTTGTCGCTGGATTCCAGCATACCCTGTAACACCGTGTTGTGCTGTGGTAATTGCAGTAGTATGCGATCCACTGGCAGAAAGCCTTTGCTGTCGAACAGGTAAATATGTTCGTGCTGAGCAGTTTCATTCGACAAACTCCCTTGCACCGCCGTCCACTGACGCGGCTGGGTCTGGATGCTGGCTGGAAACTGTGCCGTTACTTTGTCAATGGTCAGCACGGTTTGCCTGCTCCAACCGACACGCAGGTATTTTACTTTATGCAGTGGCAGCGCAATACGCTGTTGTATCAGTTGATGTTCGCCATATTGCAAATGGCTCAACGTGGCGCTGCTCACCAGATTTTGCCAATGATTCAGATCGTCACTGCCTTCCACTTGCACTTCGAGTACGAAATCAGTTTGTGTTACCGGCCATTGGATATCCAATGCATTGGGCACCGCATCCAACGCGCTCAAATCAAGCAGATAACCTGCCAATTGGCGTGACTGAGTGCTGCCTTTACCATAATTGATATCGATGACCCCACCCTGCTCATTTGTCGTGATGTGAATATTTTTGACTCCGTCGGGAGCAGACTTGGTTTCGCTGCTTGTATAGAGTGGAAAAATGGGCAGCGCTGCCGCCTCGTGCTGTGTGGTAAGGTTTTGTTCTTCACGCCGTAACGCATGTGGCACGG
This sequence comes from Gammaproteobacteria bacterium, assembly GCA_024641475.1. Classification (GTDB taxonomy): domain Bacteria; phylum Pseudomonadota; class Gammaproteobacteria; order UBA6429; family Thiohalophilaceae; genus JACQBC01. Next base: position 7,093 of record JAHECZ010000036.1, on the reverse strand, counting down.
CTACGCCAGCACTGTTAAACACGCGCAGATCGCCATGATCCGCCCGCACCATGCCGCGATACACATCCTCAGGTAGAGTCAGTGAATAAATTGCGCCATCGCCATCGATTTCGAGATTGTAGCCATAGGCGAATTCATTTCTTTGCGTGGCATGCACTAACACGGTGCCAACGGATAACAGAATCAAAATCAATAGCTGTCTCATAACGACGTCTCCTGTTTGCGCGGCGGAATTGGTGAAAAATAATTGATCAGTAACAACAAGATACCCACGGAGAGGAAGGATATAATCCGTGTCAGTGTCCCGGAATTGCCCAATTCGACAATAAATAATTTAATCACCACGGCGCCGAGTAATGCCGCGCCAACATACCAGAATTCACGTCGCGCCAGGCGCGTGGCGATGAAGGTGATCGTTAACGCGGTTATCGTCCATACCACCGATAACGCCGTGTGAAATTCCATGGAACGATTCAATGCGTCCAGTGTGAACGGCACTCCCAACCAATGATGTACACAACGGGCAATCATGCCATTGAGCAATATAAATCCGGCAATTGCATTAGCCGGGATAACCCAGCGCGCCAGAGGATGGATAGCAGCTATGACGTCCGTGAATTTGAATTCCATGCGCCAACGTATTATTACCAATAACATAAAGGCAACCGCGAGTTCCAACGGATTGAGTAACGGTATATAGATCGACAATGGCCAGGGATTGCCGGCAGAGAAAACACTATAACCCACGGCACAAAACCATAACCATGCGACTAATACAGAACCTGCGGTGACCAGATACCAGGCATAGTGTTCTGCCAACGGCCAGCGCAGGCGTGATCGCAAGCCAAACAACACCAGCAATGACAAGGCGGGAATGACACCCCACATCGCATCTTGCCAGGTACTGCCCAATGCCGCATGCTGCAATAACCAGGACGCTTCCCAGCTACACAAATACACCAGCAACCAAAAACTCAATACATGTTGCCAACGTAAAGCCACGTGATTCACGACTTGACGATATTGCCACAGGATAAAATACTGTGCGACAAATGCCGCCGCCCAGGCTGCGCCACCAGGCAGATCAAACGGATGTTTATGATAGGTACCAAGCATTAACAATAACATTGCATACATTACTGCGATCAATCCCAGCACTGGATAACGCGCCGGCGGCCATTGCAAACGTTGTTCGACGCGTTGTAACAATACGCCACTACCAGTGACAAACAATAAGATACTCGCCGCAACATGCCTCATTTGATCATGCATATCGAGATAATTAAATATTTCCCGCTGACCGGCCCCTAACCACCAGACCAGCCCCCAAACCAGTAAAAATATATGCGAAGCCGCTTCGGCTTCATGTAATTTTTCACGGTGTTTATATAAATAGAAACTGGCGAACAAACCTGCCAGACTGATTAATACCGCACCTAAATATGTGCTGTTCAAAAATAGCCATTCTGAATTACTGTCACCGACAAAGTGAATGACACGATCAATGCGCACGATCGCGGAAAAATATGCCACGCCCGATGCCAATTGCAAAAAGATACCGAATAAGCGTGGCAGCAACCGCTGTTGGCGCACGCCTACCCAGATGATCGCCGCCCCTTCCAGGGCCCAGGCGGCCGACGTCCAATGGCCGTCGAGCGCCAATGGAATTGCCAGGGTGCCAAACACCACGCCAAGTGCCAGGAATGACTCGATAAGCAAACGCAGACCTTGCGCGGCACGTTTCCACATGCTGATGGCCAATCCAACATACAATGCACTCATCACCAGGGCGCTGAATGCCAAACCATATTGAATATCTTTAATCAACGCCGTTTGTAGCGCGAATGCCACGATCGGCACGCCGAACACAATGGTGCCATCGACATAACCTTTGAGTTGCGGTGGTTGCCGCAGCGCAAACAACACCGCGATAAACACAAAGAAAACAAAAAACAGAATCAGAAATGGTTCGACCGAATTGAAATACATCGGTTGATAATATTTCGCGCCCCAGCTCAAGCCAATCACGAAGGTAAATACAAATCCCAGCAAATTGAGTTCGCGCCAGGAACGATACCAGGCAATGCTGACGATGCCTAAATTGAGCAAGGCGTAATAACTGAATAACATCACATGACTGCCACCCCCCGTCGAAGTTAATATCGGCGCAAGAAAACCACCGGCCGCACCGAACAACGCCAGGTATTTGGCATCTTGCAGTATTGCCAATAGGGCAGAGAACGCGACCAGGGCGATCATGACGGTTAATGCCAGGCCCAATGGCAGCATATTGAATAATTTTGCAGCGGCAAACACGGTGACATATAACACGCCAACGCCGCCACCTTGTAATAACAAACCAAACAGTGTCTTGCTGAGGCGTAAGCGCCAGCCAAAGATCAAGAAACTGATACCAATGATCGCCGCAAAAATAAATCGCGCCTCGACCGGAAAGAGACTCCGCTCCGCGGCATACTTCACCATAAACGCCACGCCAAAAAAGGTAATGATTATCCCGATTTTTGCAAAGACGTTTCCATCGGTAAAAAATGCCAATATGTATTTGGTAAGTTTGTCGAAAATATTTTCGCGATAGATCACCTGTTGCGCATCTGTCGCTGGTGTCATGGTTTGACGTGGCTGCGCAAATTGGGGGGATTTTTTTTCAGATATGGCAACCGGGCTAACTGCGATGGGCGCCACTTCGACTGGCGTGACGCTTGGCGTAGCGACCGGCGCAACCGGTTCGCTAACCGAATTGGACTCTGTTACTTGAACCCTACCCAGTTCGCCGACTTTGCTACGCAAGGCTTTCAGCTGTGCTTCGAGTTGATTAACACGACCACCCAGGCTCATCAGTGTACCGAGGAAAATTCCCGATAGCGCACCAAACACCGCACCGCCCCATTCAAATGCGGCTCCGCCCAGTATAGCGAATACAATTGCCAATATGATCGTCAGCGCCATTTCAATCCCCTTTGCGAATTTCGTTTCCTACGCACTACGCCGTACCATGTAAAAATTAATTGATGTTTTCCAAATCATGTGCCATCTGCACGCCTTCGGCTTCATTGACCTTGAGTAGCAGCGTGGCTCCCAGCACAAACAATACGATCAACGACAGAATCGACAGACGCGGGCTATGCGTAAAGTGACTCACCAAGGCCATCAACAATGGGCCAAGAACCGCGGCAAGCTTGCCCAACATATTGTAAAAACCAAAATATTCAGCCGATTTGTTCGCCGGAATGATCCGCGCATAAAACGAACGGCTCAATGACTGGATACCACCCTGCACCAGGCCAATCACAATAGCCAGCACATAAAAATCGCGTACCGCATTGATGAAAAAACCATAGATACACACTCCTATATATATAGCGATGGCAATTAATATCGCCGCTTTGGCCCCAATCCGCTCACCCAACTTGCCATACAGGATCGCGGCCGGGAAGGCGACAAACTGCGTAACCAGAAATGCCATGATCAAATCACCATGACCAAAGCCGATACGACTGCCAAAGTCGGCGGCCATCACGATGATCGTATCCACGCCATCGATGTACAGCCAATAGGCCAACAGAAAACTGAACACCACTTTGAGTTTGCGTACCGCCTGAAAAGTATGTAGTAATTGACTCATGCCCTGGCGTATCGCGGCACCCACGGCAATGCGTTGGGCTGGTTTGCGTTCCTTGACGAATAATAACAACGGTATCGTGAATACCGCCCACCACACGCCGATAAATAAAAATACCAGCCGAATGTTGTCCGGCGTCCTCACCATATCGATACCAAATTTCTGTGGGTCGGCATAGATCACACAACCCAATAACGCCAAACCACCGCCGATATAACCGATAGAGAATCCCAGCGCCGATAACATGTCGAGTTTTTCTTTGGGTGCGATGGCTACGATCATCGAGTCATAAAACACATTACCACCGGCAAAGCCGATATAACTGAACACATACACCAGTAATGCCAGTTGCCATTGTCCATGCGCGACAAACGACAGACTCGATACCGCGACCACACCAATCGACAGGAACAGGAATAAAAATTGTTTGCGCAAGCCACCCCGATCGGCAATCGCGCCCAACACCGGCGCCAGAATCACGATAACCATGCTACTGATACCATCGGCAAGTCCTAATGGGGTGGTGGTGTTTTCGCCGACAAACCAATACTTGCCAAACAGAATGGGAAAGAACGCCGTCAGCACCACCGTCGAATAGGCGGAATTCGCCCAATCATAAAATGCCCATGACAACGTTTGTTTATTGAGGAGTTGCGACATACTTCACCTGCTTATGATTGTTCCGTGGCGGCATTGACCAGCTGTTGCACGGCCGGATAATCCGTTTTACCCGTTCCCAACAGAGGAACCTGTTTGACGCTGATGATACGACGCGGCACATTGATTTCCGCCAGTGCCTGCGCGCGCGCCTGTGTCAGTATGGCATTGCGTTCGGCAGCCTGCTGTGATGTCACTAACACCAACTGTTCACCTTTTACCGCATCCGGTACCGTTACCACGGCATGCGTGTCATTCGGCCACACCTGCGCCACCAGTTCTTCCACGGCAGTCAATGACACCATCTCACTGCCTATCTTGGCAAACCGCTTGGCACGACCGCGAATGGTAATAAAACCTTCGTCATCGATACTGACGATGTCACCGGTATCGTACCAACCCTCACCATGCAACGCTTTGGGTGGCTGGATGATACCCGGTTTATCCGCCAGCAGATAACCGCGCATCACATTCGGTCCCCGCACATACAGGCGACCGCCTTCGCTGACACCCGGTACGGCATCGAGCTTGTATTCGATTCCGGGTAAGAAATGTCCAACCGTGCCATATTTATTTTCCATTGCGGTATTGCTGGCCAATGCCGGGCTGGTTTCGGTGGCACCATAGCCTTCCAGAATACGTACACCAAAACGCTCGCTCCAGATACGACGGGTTTCATCCTGGAGTTTTTCCGCCCCGGCAAACACATAACGAATACTGTAAAAATCATACGGGTGCGCAAAACGCGCGTAACCGGCCAAAAAGGTATTGGTGCCGAACATGATCGTCGCATTGATCTCGTAGACCATTTCCGGAACGATACGATAGTGTAACGGTGTCGGATAGAAAAACACTTTCATGCCGGACAACAACGGTAACAAGGTTCCCGCTGTCAAACCAAAGGAATGGAACATCGGCAAGGCGTTAAAAATAATATCCTGCGAACTAAAATCAATCCGTGTTGCCAGTTGCGCACCATTGGCGAGAATATTGGCATGCGACAACACTACGCCTTTGGGTTTACCTTCGGAACCGGAAGTAAATAACACTACCGCCGGTTCATCGCACGACGCGTGTTGTGACTTGTGATGATAGGCTATGCGTGCAAACAGCGATTCCACTGCACCGCGCAGTCGCGCCAACACACCAATTTGTGGTACCAAATCTTCCAGATAGACAACACGTACCTGTTGCCCCAGTTGTTCCACGATTTTATCCAGACGTGCGAAGGTGACAAATCGCCGTGAGGTATAGACAGTGCGTATTGTCGCAACCTCACAGGCATTGCGCATACCGCCCAAACCCGTGGTGAAATTCATCAACGCTGGCACCCGTCCATGGATCTGTAACGCCAGCATGGCGACGATGGTTGTGACGGTATTGGGTAACATGATGCCGACGTATTCACCGCGTGCAGTCGCAGCGGCCATGGCATTACCCAGCACAAATGCCCGCATGAATAATTGTCGATAGCTTAATGGGTGTCGCTCGATATCTTCGACCGCTTTGCGGTTACCGCCATAGATACGCATCGCGTCGAGAATGCCTTCGATCATCGTGCGACGATAATTCGTCGTCGCCAACATCATTAATGTCATGATGTCGGATAATTCCTTACCTGCATATTTGCGCCGTGCCCGGCCGCGCACGTCTAAAGGCGCATGGATAATTCGCGGCGGTAAAATCGTCAGTGTAATCTTAGGAAACCAGCGTAAGCGCACCCGACCGCGCAAGCGGGAGAATGGCGTGTATTGTGCACCATCGATACGCACCGGTAATATGGTTGCAGCGGAACGATCCGCCACCAGGCCAGGACCGTTATAGATTTTCATCAATGCGCCGGTCACCGTGATGCGACCTTCGGGAAAGATCACCACTTTCTCATCCTGCTGTACATAGCGAATCAGGGATTTCAAAGACAGCGGATTGGTCGGGTCCATCACAAACAGATTGACCAGCGGTTTAATCAGCCTGGAGAACCAGCGTTTGGATATCTGCGTATTGATCGCAAAACTCAAGCGATACGGAAAGCTGGTGGCTAATAACAACCCATCCAGAAACGAGGTATGGTTAGCCACGATCATCACCCGCTTGCCTGCCAGCGGAATATTTTCCAGGCCTTTGATTTCGACGCGATACAACAACCGCAACAACATCCTGAAAAAAATCTTGAGCATGATGATCTCCTAGCCTCGTAATAGTCCGTGTAAAAAATTCGTTACCAGGGTATCCAGCAACTTATCGGTGGCAACATCTTCACCCCAACGCAATTTATCGCTGAGTGCTAATTCACACACCCCGTGTACCCCGCCCCATAAGGCTCGTACCGCCAGACTACGTTGCTGGCCACTCTGCTTTGTTTGCAACTGTTGCAATGGCTCCTCAACCATAGCAAACAGTCGGCGCACTTTCGTCTCAAACCACGCTGGCGTTGCGGTGTTACCGGGTAACTGATGGGAAAATAATAATGACCAGCGGGCATAATGACGTTGTGCAAACGCACAATAGCTTCGTGCCAGCGCATGCAAGGCTTGTTGCGGATCTGTCTGGCGGCCCAGCTCATCACGCAACACCGCTTCGAGTTCATCCAGCGTGGCGGCATTCACATGCAGAATCAGTTCATCCAGATTTTTGAACACCAGGTACAAGGTTCCGACGGTATAGCCGATGTCCTTGGCCACCTGCCGGGCCGACAAGCCCTGCACCCCCTGCCGCGCCAGGATCTGCGCCGCCGCCACCAGAGCCATCGCCTTGATTTCCTCCCGACTGTGATCACTGCGTCGCGCCATATCGACC
>JAHECZ010000097.1 GCA_024641475.1 Gammaproteobacteria bacterium | reverse complement strand
CCGGCACCGCCTTCAGGTTAACAATGGTGTCACCCTGGTAGTTGGTCTGACATGCGTTCGGGCAATTGATGGAGAGATCATCGCTGGTCACCACGCCGCTGCCGTCACCGGATACGTCCATGGACAACCGGTAAACCGGCAGATCCTTCTGGCCAAATACCGCGTTACAGGTGGTATCGCGATCCACAAGTACATCGGTTACCATTTCCCCGCCCGTGCAATCACCGCTCCAATTCAAGAATATCGCACCGGTATCCGGATTGGCGGTAAGGGTCACCGTGGTGCCCACCGGATAGCTTTCACTGCAATCGGTACCGCAATCGATACCGGGCCCGGTGCTGACAATACTGCCCTGGCCTGTTCCTGAAATCGCCACCTGCAGCATCACCCGTGGTTGCGCCAGCGGCTGTTCCGCAGTGGGGACCGGCGTCATCTGGGGAGGCGCATGCGCCACCAACAAAGGATTCGGCGCCACATATAAATGGCCGTCACTGACACGGGTGTAGGCAATTAATTGACCATCCGCACTAATCGTACCTTGAGTACCGGTCGCCGTCAGCGACCCCAACTCACCACCGAAAGCATCTTTCACGAGAACCGTGTCACCGTAACTGAAGCTGACATATTGCCCATCAGCCGATACCGTGGGCGCAGCCGCACCCGCGGTCTGACCGGCCAATACGGCGCCGACGTTATCGGCACTGATCAGTCGCACCGCGTGCGTGGCGCGGTGATATAAATAAACGTCCGGCAGGCCGTTGGTGTCGATCGGATCCAATCCGTCGTTGGTCACAAACACTGCATACTGGCCATCAGCATTGAGATCATGGGCCGCGGGAGTCGCACCGGAGAATGCACCGATCCGTTGACTGGTGGCGGTGCCCACATCATATAAATACAATTCGTCCGCATCGGTATTGCGGTACAGTACAGTACTGCCGTCACCACTGATCCGCGGATAGCAGCCCGCGCCGATATAAACCAGCGTGGCGCCTTCCTGGACTGGATTTTTCAGCAGGAACACACCTGTGTTACCGTCTGCCAGCAGTTCGCCCGCGCTGCAAAAAGCCACCATTTGCGCATCATCGGACAACACGGGATGGCTGCTGGCCTGGGTCAGTTGCTGACCGGTACCACTGACGCTGAGACGGGTGATTTGCCCGGTATCCGTGTCTTTGAGAAAAACATCGCTGACGCCGTTGGTGTCGTCGGTCACCAGATTCGACGCCGTGGATGCGAACACCACGATACGACCATCGGCGCTCATATCGGCGCCATCCACTGTGCCGGTGCCGGACATGCCGTCACTGCCGGTGTGCGCGTTGGTTATGTCGCCGGTCACCAGATTTTTGAGGAACAAATCGACGCCGCCATCGCTATTTTCCGCCAGATTGCCCGCATTGGAAGTGAAGGCCACGACCTGATTATTCGCGGAAAACATCGCGCCACCGCTGACACCATCACCCGGCACTTCGTTACGCGTTGTGTCCAGTGGCACGTCGTGGGTGACAATGCGTGCGGTGATCTGACCCACGGGAAACAGCGTTAACGATACCGTGCGATTCTGACCGGCACTGATTGGATCGATGTCGGCGCTGCCTTCATAGAGAAGATCGACGTCCGCGTAGACGCCGCACTTCATGCGCAGCGCGGTATCCGGCGGCACATTGAGCGACAATTCCATGCCCGCCTCCACAAGATCACCGCGGGCGATCACGGTATCATCCAGTGTGGCAATCGTAACGGGAATGCGCGTGGCGGCGGCAAAAGGACTGCCGGGATCGATCGCGCCGGTATGGGATGACAGGTGTGTTTTCGACCGCAAAGAGATGGTAAGCGTGGTGCCATCGGCACCGTGGTTGCCTTGGTCGCAACCACCCAACAGCAATATTGAAAGCAATAAAAACGCGAGCAATACACATTGGGAATTCAGTGCAAAAGCACTTTGACGGATGTGATCTTCCTTGATAGCCAAACGCGATTCCCCCCCACGAAGAACTTACTCATTGAGTGGTGTATTGATAACAGGTCCAATGCAACCTTAGTTTTTATTGTTTTGTTCAGGCGGGTGCCTGCCCAATATAGGTGATCTTCATCGCGAGATCAAGAGCGCCATGGACGGCTACGGTTTCGGCGCAAGGATAGGCACTATTGGTATAGATAGCTGATTGAGACATTAGATCCACCCCCCCCGTGACGCGGTCCTGTACTGAAGTATAATCACTCGCCTATACAGACAGTCACAAGGAATTGACCGGCAATCTCCGGTACCAGTGCTTCGGCTGTAAAAACGGGATACGAAACAACAGCGCCAGCGCGAAAAGAAGGCACACGACCATGGGCGATGCCCAATATGATGTCATGAATGACCACCCGGGCGTACCCATTAAGTGCTGGACCCGGGGAGTACCGTTCGAAGCAGAGGCGCGTCAGCAGTTACGCAACATTGCCGGTCTGCCGTTCATCCACAAGTGGGTGGCGGTAATGCCTGATGTGCACCTGGGCAAGGGCGCCACCATCGGCAGCGTGGTACCCACCGTGGGCGCGGTGATACCGGCGGCGGTAGGCGTGGACATCGGTTGCGGCATGATGGCAGTCAAGACCTCGTTGCAAGCGTCGCAGTTGCCGGATCAGTTAGGCGCGATGCGCGCGGCCATTGAAACCGCGGTACCCCATGGGCGCTCCTCGGGGCATGGTCGATACACGCCCAAGCGTGACACAGGCGCCTGGGGTGATATTCCCCGGGATGTGGCGTCTGCCTGGACCGCGTTGCAGCCGGGGTTTGAACGCTTGTGCGCACAGCACAGACTGTTGAAAAATACCAACAATGTGAACCATCTGGGCACCCTGGGCACTGGCAATCACTTCATTGAAGTGTGCCTGGACGAGCAGGATTACGTCTGGATCATGTTGCACAGCGGTTCGCGCGGCGTGGGTAACCGGATCGGCACGCACTTTATCGAGGTCGCCAGGAAAGACATGGAACACTTGATGATTCAGTTGCCGGACCGGGATCTGGCCTACTTGCCCGAGGGCACGGAACACTTTGCGCAGTATCTGGAAGCCGTGGCATGGGCGCAGGAATTTGCGCGCATCAACCGGGAAGTGATGATGGCGCGGGTAGTCGGCGCCATGCGCCGCGAACTGCCGATCGCGTTCGAGACCCATGTGGAAGCGGTGAATTGCCATCACAACTATGTGTCCCGGGAACACCATTATGGCGAGAACCTACTGGTAACACGCAAAGGCGCGGTGCGTGCCCGACTGGGTGAAATGGGTATCATTCCCGGCAGCATGGGTGCCCGTTCCTTCATCGTACGCGGCCTGGGTAACGAGGAAAGCTTTCATAGTTGTTCCCACGGCGCGGGACGTGTCATGTCCCGCACTCAGGCCAAAAAAGAAATCAGCCTGGACGCGCACATCGCCGCCACCCGCGGCGTGGAATGCCGCAAAGACTCGGGCGTCATTGATGAATCGCCGGCGGCCTACAAGTCCATAGATCTGGTGATGGCGGCGCAAAAGGATCTGGTCGAAATTGTACATACGCTGCACCAGGTGGTGTGCGTGAAAGGCTGAATTAAATATCCAAGCGTGCGATTTGGCGCGAGTCGACGGTTCACAAGGCGAAGGCGCCGGCCAACCGCACATCATGATCCAGCGCGCATATTCCCAACCAAAGGATAGTTTCGGTCGGACGCTCGCATCAATCCAACCAACAAATTAAAAAAGGCCCCATGAAGGGGCCTTTTTACTAATGAGCCCGAGACTCCTGATGCGCGCCTGCAGCGCGCACCCTCCGGGCAGCGCTACGCGCTGTCCCGATCGACTGCAGTCGATCGGTCGAACGGCCATAATATAAATTTCGGTCGGACGCTCGCATCAACTCAACCAACAAATTAAAAAAGGCCCCAAGAAGGGGCCTTTTTTAATTTGGCGCGCCCGAAACGATTCGAACGTCCTGCCCCTGTTTCAATTTGCCACGCCAGTTGTATAATTGGGATTCGTGTATCCCCAGTTCTTTGGCCGCAGCGGCAACACCTATCTTATCCGCCAACGCCAGGGCTTCCGTTTTATAGGCTGCCGTGTACTGGGTACGTATTTTGCTCTTTACCTTTACTTTCTTTACCATGGTTCACCTCTGTTGCGTAGTTTACTCGCTTAACAGGGTGTCCGGCAAAGACGGGTAAGATCACACTTACGTTACCCCTACTTACTGAAGAATGTGGATGTGGACAGACCGAACCAAGCCTGGGCCAGCGACATCACCTATATTCCCATGCGTAAAGGATTCTTGTATCTGGTGGTAATCATGGACTGGTACAGTCGGGCAGTATTGAGTTACCGAGTATCGAATACGATGGATTCCGACTTTTGCCGTGAAGCGTTGGATGAGGCACTTGAACGATACGGACAGCCGGAAATATTCAATACCGATCAGGGATCTCAATTTACCAGTGATAATTTTCTGGAGCCCCTGAAGGATCGTAAAGTTAAAATTAGCATGGACGGTAAAGGGCGTTGGGTGGACAATGTATTTGTCGAGCGCCTGTGGCGCAGTGTAAAGTACGAAGAAGTTTATCTCAAGGCCTACGAGACCGTGGCTGAAGCCAAACGTAGCATCGGTGTGTATCTGGATTTCTACAATCACCGTCGGCCCCACCAGAACCTGGGCAATAACACGCCATGGCGTGTCTATACTGAGGCAACATTGGAAATGGCGGCATAATGTGGAATAGTGGCGGGAAGCACTCTAAGCTGGTTAGTTAGCTGTCCAAGATTTGGGGTCCACTTCTATCGATGGTTGTATAGATTTTTTGGGGAGGACAACCATTCGATGGGTTTAAGGAATCTGGCGGAAATCGGGCTTGATGTCAAATCGGTGCGAATCCTTGATCACGCTTTGTTCCTAGACGATAAAAATGAGAAATGTTCCTGAAATAACTAGCAAAACACCGGATACGACGAGAGTTCTATAGTGAGATAATCTTTGCTTCGAAATTTCCTTGGTAAGTACGGCTTTAAATGGTTTTGTGGGATTGTAGTAAGCTTCACTTTTTTTGGTTATGTCTGTTAGCAACTTTTTAGCGTCTGCCTCACTACTGCTGAGAATATTTTTTCTATCAAAAGAGACTGTCTTGTTGGTGTATAAGGTACCATTTATGTAGTATTTATAGGTTATCGCTGGGTAATACCACGTGTAACGGTTATATTGGTCCGCAGAACTTTGTTCTGAACAAATTTTTGAATCCAGTATTTCAATTTTGATTGTAGTCCAATTTAAAATATTATTTGCCGTGTATTGCAGCCATATTCCTACTATTATTAATATAAATCCTGCTGCGGTAACTATCGATGAAAAAATGATTTGTTCCATATTCATGGACCTATTTACACTCAAGAAATTTCAGGTTACTGCTTAATTTGTTAGTAAGCGTTCAAACCGCGGAGCTATAGACAGAGAGATCCAGATCTGATCTCATCGGATTGTCGGCGAATTTTTCTTTCCAGACCCTGGGGGTCAGTTCAATCACATTGCTTGCCGGGTGCTGGCTGATGCGTTGTAGCACGTCCACCAGGTACGTGTAGGGATCGATACCCTGTAATTTGCACGTCACTATCAGGCTTTGAATAATCGCCACCTGTTTCGCGCCAAGTTCCGTCCAACAAAAGAGCCAGTTGCGGCGTCCCATCGGAATGGAGCGCAACGCTCGTTCCACGTGGTTGGTGTCCAGCGGCACTTCCGGGTCCGTAAGAAATACTTGCAGCTCTGTTCGTCGCGACATGGCATATTTCAATGCCTTCGACAAAGGATTCTGCGGCAGTAAATCCGGTCGTTGGCATTGCTGTTCACACCAGTGCCAAAACGCCTTGACGATCGGCTCACTGTGTTTGCTGCGGTAGGCCAGTTTTTCTTCTCCCACCAGTGCTTTATCCCGTATGATTTTCTCTTGATGGTACAGAGCGCCGATCAGGGTCAGTGCTTCCTGCACCGCTTGCGGCTCCATGTCCTGCGCTCTCTCAAACCCCCTGCGGGTGTGGGCCCAACACAAGGCATGGATCGTAGCGGTAACTTTCTCGGCATACTGTGCATAGGCATCGTAGCCATCCGTCACCAGGACGCCCTGGAACTGACTGCCGATGATCTCCTGCACATGCCGGTGAGCACGGTCCGGCGTATAGTAGAACAGGATTTCAGCCTGCTCGCCCATCAGCGGCCAGAACCACGCCTGGCGCATTTTGCCCTTTTCCTTGCGCCCGGCTTTTATCGGTGTTTCATCCAGCCCCAGCACCCGGCTGAGGAGTATGTTGGTGAATTGTGCGTCGTAAATCGGTTCCAGCAACGCGATGGCCCGGCTTGCCAGGTAAGTGAGTGTTGCACGGCTCAACTGAATACCGCTTTGTTGCAATCGCTGATGCTGGCGGTACAGCGGTAAGTGAT
>JAHECZ010000096.1 GCA_024641475.1 Gammaproteobacteria bacterium | reverse complement strand
CTCGCACATCCCTGTGCGTCGTAGTTAATGGGATTCAGACTGCTCAATATATGAAAAATGCGTTTAGGAGTCTTTCATGCATATTGTAGTGTGTATCAAGCAAGTCCCGGACAGTGCGCAGATCCGCGTGCATCCGGTGACCAATACCATCATGCGTCAGGGTGTACCGGCGATCATCAACCCGTATGATTTGTTTTCATTGGAAGAAGCGCTGCGTTTAAAAGACAAACACGGTGGCCGCGTGACGGTATTGTCAATGGGACCACCGCAGGCCGAAGCGGCTTTGCGCAAAGCCTTATCGTTTGGCGCCGATGAAGCCATTCTCGTCACCGACCGCGCCTTTGCCGGTTCGGATACGCTGGCCACGTCGTTTGCGCTGGCCTCGGCGATTAATCAAATTCAAAAAGACATGCCGATCGATCTGGTGTTTGCCGGTAAACAAACCATCGATGGTGATACCGCCCAGGTGGGCCCCGGTATTGCCAAACGCCTCAACATGCAATTACTCACCTATGTGTCGCAGATCGATTCGCTGAAACTCGACAAACGCGAGATCGTGGTACAACGTCGCGCCGAAGGCGGCGTGCAGGTGTTAAAGACCCAACTACCCTGTTTGATCACGATGCTCGAAGGCGTCAACGAGATCCGTTTTGCGACGATGCCGAATATGTTCCGCGCGGCGCGCTATGCATTAAAACAATGGGACCGCGTCGCCGCCGGTATCGAAGATATCGAAAAGATCGGCTTGAAGGGATCACCGACTATAGTCAGCAAGGTCTTCGCCCCCACCGCAAAGGCGCAAAAGGCCGAGATGATCGATACCGAGGGACGCCGTCCCACTGATCTGGCGGTAACACTGGTAACCAAGATGGTGACGCGCTTTCCCATCGTCCGTGATGAATTGAATAAACGTGCCATCTAACGCGGCTATCGCGAGGAATTGACCATGACACAAGCAGCCACCCCACCTCCCGCCAAAAAACCTGCCGGTCGCAAGAAATTTGAACTCGATGAACGTTTGCTCGCCTATAAAGGCGTGTGGGTGTTTATCGAAGCCGAACGCGGCGTGGTGCATCCGGTGTCGTGGGAATTGCTCGGTGAAGGCCGCAAGCTCGCCGATAAACTCGGGGTAGAACTCGCCGGAGTGGTAATGACCGCGCCCGGTGAACAGGCCAAACAGTATTGTGCCGAAGCGTTTCAATATGGTGCGGATCTGTGTTATCTGATCGAAGATCCGATTTTAAATAATTATCGCAATGAACCGTTTACCAAAGGCCTGACCGATCTGGTCAACACCTTTCAACCGGAAATTTTATTACTCGGCGCCACCACCCTCGGTCGTGATCTGGCCGGGAGTGTCGCCACGACCTTGCAAACCGGCTTAACCGCCGATTGCACCGAATTGAATATCGATATGGAAAACCGCAGCCTTGCCGCGACGCGACCGACTTTTGGCGGCAGTTTATTGTGCACCATCGTTACCTTGAACTACCGACCGCAAATGGCGACCGTGCGCCCGCGGGTAATGCAATTACCGGCGCGTGACGCGCAACGCACGGGTCGCATCGTGCCGCATGCCCTGGGCATGATTGAAACCAGCATCATCACCAAGGTGTTGGAATACATTCCGGATAACCTCACCGATAAACCGCAACTGCCCTTTGCCGACATTATTGTTGCCGGTGGGCGCGGCATGAAGCGCAAGGAGAATTTTGATCTGATCTGGGATCTGGCCAAGGTCCTGGGCGCCGAAGTCGGTGCGTCACGTCCCGTCGTGCAAGCCGGTTGGCTGGATCTGGAACGCCAGGTCGGGCAATCCGGAAAAACGGTACGGCCTAAATTGTATATCGCTGCGGGCATATCCGGCGCAATCCAACACCGCGTCGGAATGGAAGCCTCCGATGTGATCATCGCGATCAATGAAGATCCCAACGCCCCCATTTTTGATTTTGCCACGTACGGTATCGTCGGCAACGCCATGCAGATCCTGCCAGCGTTAACCGAGGTGTTTCGTCAGCAGATCGCCACGGCCAAACTGGCCGGATAGTCCTTTAAAGGAGCCGCAGTATGTCAGAAAAATTTGATGCGATTGTGATCGGAGCCGGTCCATCGGGTAATGCCGCTGCCTATACCATGGCCAAGGCCGGGTTGAAGGTATTACAACTGGAACGTGGCGAATACCCCGGCTCCAAGAATGTGCAGGGTGCAATTTTATATTCCGATGCACTGGAAAAAATCATTCCGGATTTCCGCGAAGATGCGCCGTTGGAGCGGCATTTGATCGAACAGCGTATGTGGGTGCTCGATGACGAATCCTACGTCGGCACGCATTACCGTTCGGATGATTTCAACAAGCAGCCGTATAACCGCTATACGATCATTCGTGCGCAATTTGATAAATGGTTTTCCAGGAAGGTTCAGGAAGCCGGTGCCTTAGTGATCTGCGAGACGACCGTACACGAACTGATCCTCGATGGGGATCGCGTCATCGGCGTGCGCACCGATCGCGAAGGCGGCTCGGTGTATGCCGATGTGGTAATCCTCGCCGATGGCGTGAATTCTTTACTGGCGAAGAAGGCCGGCTTTCATCAGGAGATTCAACCTAAAGATGTCGCGCTGGCTGTAAAAGAAATTCACTTCCTGCCTGAGGCCACCATCGAACAGCGTTTTAATATCAGCGGTAATCAGGGCGTGGTGATTGAGATGGTCGGCAAGATCACCAAGGGCATGGTCGGCACCGGTTTTCTGTATACCAACAAGGAATCCCTGACCATCGGCGTGGGTTGCATGTTGTCGGATTTCAAAACGCAGAAGATCACGCCGTACGAGCTGCTCGAATCGATGAAGCAGCATCCCTCGATTAAACCGTTGCTGGAAGGCAGCGAAATGAAGGAATACACCGCACATCTGATCCCCGAAGGCGGGTTTAATGCCATGCCACGGCTGTATGGCGAAGGCTGGATGATCGTTGGTGACGCCGGCATGTTCGTCAACGCCGTACACCGCGAAGGTTCCAATCTGGCCATGACCACCGGCCAGACAGCAGCGCAGATCGTGATCGATCTGAAAGCCGCCGGTAAAGATATGAGTGCCGATAATCTGTCGGTATATCGCCGCAAGCTCGATGACAGCTTTGTGATGAAAGACATGAAGAAGTACAAAAACCTGCCGGACATCCTGCATAACAATCCGCAATTCATGACGGCCTATCCGGAACTGGTTAATAAGGCCGTGCATTCGCTGCTGAAGGTTGATGGTATCGACAAGAAAACCAAGGAACGCGAAATCCGCCAAAGCTTTGTGAAACGGCGGTCCTGGTTTGGTTTGATGGGTGATGCGTTTAAATTATGGAGGGCCTTTGAATGATTAAGGTGGAAGAGAAGTTATTCCAGAATCGCTATCGCGTCGATGCCGGGCATCCGCATATCGGTATCATCGATGCGACTGTCTGTCAGTTTAAGTGCGACACCAAACAGTGCACCGTCTGTTGTCCTGCGGCCTGCTATACCGCCGAAGGTGACGGCAAGGTGACGTTGATCACCGACGGTTGTCTGGAATGCGGCACCTGCCGCGTTATTTGTTCTGACCATCGCAACGTGCAATGGGAATATCCACGTGGTGGATATGGCATCCTGTTCAAGTTTGGTTAATTGACATGGAAGATATCAATGTTTTCTTGGCACACGCAATTGAACTGGAACGAGAGGCCGCACGCCGTTATGAAGAACTCGCCGATAGTATGCGCACAACAGAAAATACCGAAGTGGAAAAGTTTTTTCGCAAAATGGCCATGTTCTCGCGCAAGCATCTTGCTCTGGCGGTTGAACGCAGCGGGTTTCATGACCTCCCGGCAATGTCAGCGGATCAATACCAATGGCCCGATGGCATCAGCCCGGAGCAATTCGACTGGATCGGGGTCGACAGCATGATCGATGCGACCTATGCACTGGAACTCGCGCTCGATGGTGAACGTCGCGGTCATGCTTTTTATGCCGATATCGCCGCCACTACACGTGATCCCGAAGTCAGGGTCATGGCCAGGGAATTTGCCGAAGAAGAAGCCGAACACGTTGCTGAACTGGATAAATGGATTGGTCGTTACGCGAATAAAACCAAACAACCGCAACTGAATCCGCATTACTGATTTCGAAGGGATGCGTTAGAGAAATACCGCTTGTCCATCGTGCTAACCAGAGAAAGAGAGTTTATTTATGCCAAAACCTGAAAAACATGTCTTCATCTGCGGGCAGAATCGCGGCCCGGGTCATCCTCGCGGCTCCTGTGCGCAAAGTGGTGCGGGCACCGTGTGGGATGAATTTGCCATGGCCTTTCAGCAACGCAACCTGAATGGCCGCTTTGCGCTAACCAACACCGGTTGCCTTGGTCCGTGTAACGGTCCGCATGTGCTGGTTTATCCCGAAGGCGTGATGTACGGCAATGTCAGTGCCGCAGATGTCGCGACGATCATCGATGAGCATTTACTCAGTGACACGCCGGTAGAAAAACTGCAAGTCCCGCCATTTATCTGGTGACAGTCATGCGCAGTGAACCGGCTAACGCTGCATTAGGCTTTGCCGCTCCACCGGAGATCGAACATCATTTGCGTCAGGCCGCGCTGGTATATCACGATACCGTTGCGGCCGAGAATATCCTGCAAAACGTGTTGGCACGGGACCCGCAGTGTCTGGCCGTATATTTTTCCTTGTACAAATTTTATTTCTATAAACAACGGCTGCAGGATGCCGAACAGATTGCATTGCGCGGCCTGACGATGGCGGCGACACAAGCTGGTTTTGATCCGGATTGGACAACATTGAATTCTCACTCGGCTGCCTGGCAACGCGTCGATGGACCGCAACATTTTTATTTATTCACGTTAAAAGCGCTGGCCTTCATGCGACTGCGCCTGGGCCAGACAGCGGCAGCGCAGTCACTCTTACATAAACTCGCTGAACTGGATCCGGCCGATCAGGTGGGTGCCAATGTGATCCGTGATTTGGCCATGGGCGCACAGGAGGTTACCGCGGGAGCGGCCTGATGCAACGCCTTCGGCTATTCGGCTGGATTTGCCTGTGGATGCCACTGAGTGTCTGCGCCGATAGCTTGCACATCGCGGTTGCCGCCAATGTGCAGTTCGCGTTTGAAGAATTAGCCACGGCGTTTACCCAACAAACCGGCATCCAGATTACCAGCAGTATCGGCTCTTCCGGCAAGCTCACCGCACAGATCCTGGCCAGCGCGCCGTATGATGTATTTCTCTCGGCCGACATGGACTATCCAGCCTCTATATATAAGAGTGGCCTGGCGGTGGCGCCACCGGTGATCTATGCCTATGGCACGCTGGTTATATGGACATTTGCGGATATTGACCTGACAACGGGACTGCAGGTGTTACAGGATCAACGCATCAGCCGCATTGCGCTACCCAACCCCAGGCTGGCGCCGTATGGCCGCGAGACCATGCGTGCCCTCGCCTATGCACAGCTGGATGCGGCGCTAAAACCCAAGTTGATCATGGGTGAAAGCATCGCGCAGGTGAATCAATACATTACGTCGCGCGCCACCGATATCGGCTTCACGGCGAAATCCGTGGTGTTATCGCCGCAGCTGCGCGGTAAAGGCAAGTGGATCGATGTACCCGCCGCGGCGTATAGCCCGATCGCACAAGGCGCGGTGGAGTTGAGTTATGGCTATCGCACGCATCCACAATCTGCTCAACGCTTTATGCAATTTTTGAATTCATCGGCCGCACGTACCATTCTGCAACGTTACGGCTATGGCCTGCCATGAATAAGTTACAGGGTAAACTACAGGCAGTACAAACCGCCGGATCGATTGCCCTCGCCGACATCGATGTGGCCGGTGACATCATGAGTGCGTTACTCGTCGATGGCGATGCGCAAACCGCGCAACTGCAACCCGGTGCTGCGGTGCTGGTGTTGTTTCAGGAAACCGAAGTGTCACTGGCAAAAAATCTGTCGGGATTGATCAGTCTGCGCAATCGGCTGCGGGTGCGCATCACCCAAATCGATAAAGGCGCGATCCTGACGCGGGCGATGCTGGATTTTCGTGGCCAACAACTCGTGTCGATCATCACCACGCGTTCGGCACAACGCTTGTCGTTAGAGGTTGGTGATGAAGTCGAAGCCTTGATTAAGGCCAATGAAGTGACCGTGGTGGCGCAAGAAGTCAGACAACCCGTGTTAAGCCTGGTTGCCAACGCGGGGCAGGCATGACTTACGACTGGCAGCCGTTATTATTGACGTTAAAACTCGCTGCGGTCACCACCGGCTTGTTGATCATCCTCGGTATTCCGTTGGCGGCATGGATCGCCCATAGCCGCGCACGTTTCAAACCCCTGCTCGAAACGCTGGTGAGTTTACCGCTGGTACTGCCGCCATCCGTGTTAGGTTTTTATTTGTTGTTGCTGTTTACGCCACAACATGCCGTGGGGGCGGTATTACGCGATCATTTTAATCTGTC
>JAHECZ010000095.1 GCA_024641475.1 Gammaproteobacteria bacterium | reverse complement strand
TTCGCGCGCGGATGCGCGGCGTCGTAGACCTTGGCGAGATGTTGAAAATTCAGATGGGTATAAATCTGCGTGGTGGCGATGTCGCTGTGGCCGAGCAGTTCCTGCACGGCGCGCAAGTCGCCGCTGGATTCTAATATATGACTGGCAAACGAGTGGCGCAACATGTGCGGATGCACGTGGGTGTCCAGACCTTGTGCTTGCGCCCAATGCCGCATGCGTTGTTGCACGCTGCGCGGTGACAATCGCTTGCCGTGTTGACTCAGAAATAACGCCGCTGAATCCGCATTACTGATCGCGCTGCGCACTTGCAAATAATCACGCAATGCGGTGCGCGCCATTTTCCCCACCGGCACCCGCCGCATCTTGCGGCCTTTACCGGTGACCTGCACGATGCCATCGTGCAGGTCGATGTCACTCAGATTCAACGCGAGTAATTCCGCCAGACGCAGGCCGCTGGAATAAAACAATTCCAGGATCGCTTTATCACGCAGTGCAATCGGTTCGCTGGAATTGATCTGCAAAAATCGCTGCATCTGATCCACATCGAGAGTCACCGGCAGTTTGCGTTCAGCTTTGGGCGCCTTGACCTGTTTGGCTGGATTGTTGTGCAAGCCGTGTTCCTGGATCAGAAATTGAAAAAAACTGCGCAGACTGGACAGTTCGCGTTGCAGGCTGCGCGGTTTGATGCCGGCGCGATGGCGTTGCGCGACAAATTGTCGAATCAGCGCGTCATCGACCTGCGACCACGGTGGCGTAGAGTGAGCGACAAGAAACGTGGTGAATTGCTGCAAGTCGCGGGCGTAGGCATCCAGTGTATGCGGCGAATAGTGTTTCTGGGTCTGGAGCTTTTGCAGGAACTGACCGATCTCGGTAAAGTCGGTGGCAGACATAGGTTCAGGTTTTCAAATAGTTTTTTAATACACGCGAGAGGATCTTGCCCAGTTGCGACAGGAACAGCGTGCCCATGTCGGCGCGAAAGCGTTCGCGATCGTGACTGCCGATGGCAACCATGCCATAACAACTGACGCTGTTTTCATTCTCCACCAACGGGATCAACGCGGCCGAGGCGATATTGCCGGCATCATCATTGAACAAGGATTCGAGTTGACCATGACCCAGTCGGCCACACACCGGGCGGCGTTCGCGAATGACTTTTTCAAATGCTCCCATCACCGGTTCGCTCCAGTCGATGATCTCGCTGCGATTTGCCAGCGACGGATGACCGGTATTGAATAATCGGATCACCACCGCATCGGCATCAAAATCTTTCGACAAGCGCGATTGTACGATCTCCAGCACATCATCCAGCGTTTGTGTATCGAGCAGCGCCAGCGTCAAACTGTTGAGGCGTTCATTGAGTTTTTCATTGGCGGTGGCGTTGTGAATCAGCGTTTGTAATTTACTGCGTATCGCTTCTTTTTGTTCGCGCAACACCGACACCTGCCGTTCGATCAACGAAATCGCACCACCGGTGGTATGTGGCAGGGTCATGTCGGCAAGGAGTTCGGGATGACGTTCAAAAAAATCGGGATGGTCGCGCAGGTATTTGATGAGTTGCCGTTCGAGTTCAGCATTGTCGGTCAGGTTCTTCGGTTGCGACGTGGTCATAAGTCGATGCTGCCCTCAAAAACGGTTTGTGCCGGACCGGTCATCATTACCGATGTGCCCGGTCCCTGCCAATGCAAAACAAGTGTACCACCCCGCAGCCGGGCGGTCGCGGTTTCGCCCAATAAATTCCAGCTGCGGCCGATCACCATGGCGGCGCAGGCGCCGGTGCCACAGGCGAGGGTTTCACCCGCACCACGTTCGAATACGCGCAACGCAAACGCGTGCGGTGAGATAATTTCCATAAAGCCGACGTTCACGCGCCGGGGAAAACGCGGGTGATGTTCGATCGCCGGGCCTAATGTCGCCACCGGTGCCTGTTCCATATTGGTCACGCGTAACACCGCGTGCGGATTGCCCATCGACACCGCGCCGATGCTGATGTGCTGCCCGTCGACTTCCAGTGCATAGTCCTTGTGCTGCGCTTCCGCGATGAAGGGGATCTTATCCGGCAGAAATTCCGGTACGCCCATGTCCACCGTGACCTGGCCATCGGCTTGCAACTGTAATGCGATCACGCCGCCCAGTGTTTGCACCGTGATGGTCGTTTTGGTGGTGAGCCCTTGATCGCGCACAAAGCGCGCAAAGCAGCGTGCGCCATTACCGCATTGTTCGACCTCACCGCCATCGGCATTAAAGATCCGGTAACGAAAATCCACACCAGGTTGATCGCTTTTTTCCACCAGCAGGATCTGATCACAACCGATGCCAAAATGCCGATCGGCGATATGGCGGATTTGTTCGGGGAACAACACCACGCGCTGACTGATGCCGTTAAACACCACGAAGTCATTGCCCAGGCCGTGCATTTTGGTGAAGTTAAGACGCATGCTTATTTATATATAAAACCCCGCCGGAACACCACTGGTATTTCGTGACCAAAATAATACATTCACGCGGGAATAATTCGCGCAAGGTGGTGTTTACCACGCGAAGGGACAGCCAACACGGTTACCCAGCGTGAAGAGCAATAACACCATTTCCGGAGGAATTATGTTTACCGCCATCAGCAAGAAATTCGCCATGACCACCGCGCTTGTCGCGATGACCGGCATGTACAGTTTTAACGTCCTGGCTGCCAGCGTCGATGACGACGCAGACAGCGACAAGATCGCCAATATTAAAATCTTCGCACCCGGCAAAGGCGATGTTGCCGGAATCGGCAGCCGTGCGTTTTTGGTCGATATGGCGATTCAATTTGATACCAGCCTGGCCGCCACCGGTGTTACACCCGAACTAACCGGTCCGGGACCATTAGCCAATGCCGGTCCGTTTCCCGGCACATTCAGCGCCGGAGCCAATAAGGATCACTTCCCCGGTTTGGTCGTGCTGTTGAGTTCCACCACCATCGGTGCCGGTCCCGGCCAGAACGTGGCGAATCTGTTCAACATCAACACCATCACCAATCAAACCGCCGCCAGCACCGAAATCTGGTCCACCTGGATCATCGGTGCGCCGAACAGCTTTGGCAAAGTCGGTGAGAACACTCCATCACGTTTGACCGTTGCGGTTGTCGAAGGTGTGGCACCGGATGTGGTCACCGACATGGATGGCAACGGCGTGATCAACAGCAAAGATCTGACATTGATGGGCTACAAGGTGATTTCCAATTCACCCAAAGTGGATTTCATTGTGAACGGAATGTAAGCCAATAGTAAGTATCAAGGCGGATACTCCTGCCGGGGTATCCGCCTTATTTTATAATCTGGAGGAGAGTGTATGTTACAACATCTTATTTATGGCGCACTGACCTGCGTGGCCATCATGGCACCGCTGGCTGCGGCGGCGGACACCACCGTACAACCGGCGCCCAATGGCATTGAATTACCGCAAGGCTATAAAGACTGGCGCGTGATCGCCCCGTCGTATCGCACCGATAAAAAACATGTGCGCGTCATCGTTGGCAACGATATCGCGGTGAACGCCGCACGCGCAGGCAAAACCAATCCCTGGCCCGATGGCGCCGTCCTTGGCAAGTTGTCCTGGAAAGAAAAAGTCGATGAACATTGGGCGCCAGCACTGGTGCCGGGTGACTTTGTGCAGGCGGAATTCATGCTCAAAGACGAGAAAAAATACGCATCTACCGGCGGTTGGGGTTATGCACGTTGGTTAGGGATGGATCAAAAGCCCTATGGCAAAGACGCCAACTTTGCGCAGGAATGCGTGGCTTGCCATACTGCCGTGAAGAGTAATGACTGGATGTTTACCCATCCGGCCAAGTTGCCCTGAACCGGTGTCATTTATTTAGCTGAGTCGGGAATAAACACGGGAGTAGCGTGTTTATCCCCAGAGCGCGCGGGCAGGGAGGCCGACGCTATTATATAGAGTGCGCGAAACCCACCTGCCGTACCCTTGGCACGGCAGGTGGCTTACACTGTCGCAACCTTGTCGGAACGAAATCCATGGCCGCCCATCCGTTTAATGAACACATCCCCAGCCTGCGGCGCTACGCGATCGCGTTGTTGCGGGATCGATCCCTCGCCGATGATCTGGTGCAGGATACGCTGGAACGCGGCCTGAAAAAATTCACGTTATTTCAAAAAGGCAGTGATCTGCGTGCCTGGTTGTTTACGCTCATGCACAACCTGTTTATCAATCAATTATCCACCTCGCGCAAATGGTTGCACAACACGCCGCCTGTCGATGTACCCAGCGGCGATGATCTGGCCGAAGAGATGGTCACCGCCCGCGACTTCATGCAGGCATTGCAACTGATCACCGCCGAACAACGCGCGATCATTTTATTGATCGGTCTGGAACAATTGTCGTACGAACAGGCTGCGACCGTATTGAATTTACCCGTGGGCACGGTGATGTCGCGCCTGGCGCGCGCCCGTGAACGCTTACGTGTTTTAATGAATGGTGAGGCCGGGCCTCAATTGCGGAGAGTCAAATGACGCACACACCCACATTATCCGAAGATGACATCCAGGCCTATGTCGATGGCCGCTTGAGTGCATCACGGCACAGCGAAGTCGACGCGTATCTCGATAACAATCCAGCCGAGCGCGAACGCATCCGCGCCTATCAGGATCAAAACGCCCTGCTGCATGGCTTGTTCGATCATGTGCTGGATGAACCCACGCCCGAACATCTGGTGAATGTCACCACGCTCAAACCTGCGCGTAAACTCTATCGCGTCGCCGCGGTAATGGCCTATGTGATCATCGGTGGCATCAGTGGTTATGTATTGCATGGCAACGACACCAAAACCGTCATCGTGCAAGCCCCGTTCACCGAACGCGCCGCGCTCGCGCACGTGGTGTACACCGCCGAAATGCTGCATCCGGTCGAAGTCGGTGCCGATCAGGAACCGCATCTGGTGCAATGGTTGTCCAAACGCCTGGGTCATCCGTTGCATACGCCGGAATTAAACAAGTTCGGCTATCAACTCGTTGGCGGCCGCTTACTCCCCGGTGACAGCAGCGGCGCCGCCGCGCAATTCATGTATCAAACCCATACCGGCGCCCGCTTGACGCTATATGTTTCCGTCAAAGACAAAGGCACCGCCCAAACCGCGTTTCGCATCGACGAACAGGATGGCCAGCAGGTCATGTACTGGGTGGATGATAATTTAAGTTTTGCGTTGGTCGGCGAGAAGGATCGCAATCGCTTGCTTGACATCGCCAGAGTGGCGTATCAGGCAATGAGTTTTTGATTCCTGCCTGCCGTGTCATTCCCGTGCAAACGGGAATCTAACCGCAAGAGATCCACAGCATAACCAGCCATCTGGGGTTACTTCTGCCTTAAACAGAAGTAACGCCATGATTTTATTGAGTCCCGCAATTTAACCCAGTACTTTTTCTGCCTAAACATTTTCACGTGTTTACTTGATCGAGGTCTAAGTCTATGAAATTATGTGGTTTCAAAAATCTAGGCAGAAGGAATTCTGGGTTGCAACATGGAATTTAGTATGACTAATTGTAGTTAGGGGTTTAAATGGAGACTCTTATAGCTCAGCAAGTATTAGAAGCGCCAGAGCATCCTATTTTACCAAATGCGAAAAAATATGATGTGCGTGAATTAAGAGTGTACTGGGAAATTGGAAAAGAGAGAGCTGTAGTGGAAATTGAGGCATCAACTCATGAAACATATGTGATGCTTCGTTTTGATGGTGTTGGAGATATACACATTCCTAGTAGTGATCTGATAACAAATGTTTCTCTAAAAATACAAGACACATCACAATGTCCCACAGGCGCTCCTTATATACCAGCTGTGCGAGTTGGTGGTATTAATGAATGCAATGGGTTGAGCTTTTGGGCCGATTCCGTTACCAGAATAAACAATAATGAAATCAAAAACCCCTAACAATCACATCAACTCGCTCGCAAGCTCGCTTGGACCTCGTGGACGCGAGACTTCCCCCGAAATGCGGCGCGGCTGAACTTTAACGTTATGAGTAAAAAATAATGAGCGTATCGATAGTTGTAGGCGCAATAATATTTACCGCGATTATTGTATATCTATACAAGCTTAATCAAGCGCCTATAAATCGCGACCCAAATGAGGTGAAAAGATTATTAAAGACATTGCTTGATGGCAAATATGATAGTGAATGGGATGATTTTGAAAATATAAAAATAAAAAACCCGAAGTTAGAAGATATACGGCAAGAATGTATTAAAATATATTCTAAGGGCTCACCTTATTTAAGCCCTACAAAAGAACAGCCGGCCAGGTTAAATAGTGAAGGCATAAATAAAGTAAACGAATTAATAGATAAATGCTCATAAATAGAATAATTCCATATATCAAGGCGCTCGTGTGGGAGAGCCTGTAATTTAATTTGTGTAACTGTCCATTACAATTTACTCTAATTAACAGGAGATTACCACGTGAGTATCGTAATGGACGAAAAGGAAATGAAGGCGTTCGCGGCACAACTGGCCAAGAACATAAAAACCGAGAACGACCTAAACGACTTCAGTAAACTGCTCAAAAAGATGACCGTGGAAGCGGCGCTGGGCGCGGAGATGGAAGCCCATCTGG
>JAHECZ010000131.1 GCA_024641475.1 Gammaproteobacteria bacterium | reverse complement strand
ATAGTGAATGCCACCCCGGCTGATTTGACAAAAATCTCATCAAATACAGGATTGCCATGGTACGTAAATACACCATTAACTCCATATCCAAACATTGGCGATACGAAAGGTTTTAATATGAAAGTTATTAGCGATGGAACAATTGCTCCTAAAGCAAATGTGACTGGTGGTATATTTGATAATTGTACGGCATCCAGTACATCTGTATTGGGATACAAACCCACAACAACCGCGATATTTACGGTGGACATGAATGATCTGAATTTCTGTTATGTTAATACATATCCAACAATCCAAAATCGATATAAAGGATTCGCAGTGTTACGAACGGATGTGTCGCCAGCAGTCCTGGTTGTAATGATGACGAATCGCGAATATCAGGGTTTATTTGCAATCGATGGTGAATTCATCAATTAGAAATGATAAAGATCGTCTATTAAAGTTTTTAATATATTTGTGGGGAAGTGTTATGTCGGTGTCGAATGAATTTAACAAACGTATAATTAGTGCTTCCGTGCATGGCGTACTGTACTCCACGCTACTGATGCATTTGATGCTCATCCCCTATGTACACGCCGCCCCCGCCGGGGGGCAGGTGGTCGGTGGTACCGGTTCGATCTCGCAAACGGGTACGCAAACCACGATCAATCAAACCACACAAAACATGGCGATCGATTGGCAAAGTTATAACGTCAATAGCAATGAACGTGTGCAATACATTCAGCCTAATACCTCCTCGATCTCTTTAAATCGTATCCTCAGTAATAATGGCTCCACTATTGCGGGTAACATCAGTGCCAATGGTCAGGTGATCCTGGTCAATCCCAATGGCATAGTTTTTACACCTACCGCCACGATCAATGTCGGCGGCATTATTGCGTCTGGTTTGGATATCAAACCCAGCGATTTCATGAACGGTAATTACATCTTCAATGAAGTATTAGGTACTGATGGTGGCGTGATCAACAGCGGCATGATCAATGCCTCTTTAGGTGGCAACGTGGCCCTGATCGGTCGTCATGTGGAAAACAACGGCTTGATCTCGGCGAACCTGGGTACCGTGAATCTGGCTGCCGGTAAAGAAGCGGTGCTGACGTTTGATAACGCTGGGTTACTCGGTGTACGCATCAGCAAGGAAATCCTGCAAAGTGAACTCGGCGTCGATCCGGCCGTGTTAAACAGCGGCACGATTCAGGCCGAAGGCGGCAAGGTGTTACTCACCGCCAGTGTTAGTCAGGATGTGTTCTCGCAAGCAGTAAATACCAGTAGCATTCAACCCGCCACATCCGTGGTGGTGAATGCCGATGGCACCTATACCTTGGGTGGCGGTGCCGATGTGGTGAATACCGGCACGATCGATACCTCGACGACCAACGCCGCCGAAAATGTCGGCCGTATTGTATTGCTGGGAAATAACGTGACCAGCAGCGGCACCCTCAAGGCCGATGCCGCCAATGGTAACGGTGGCGAGATCGAGCTGCATTCCAGCAACATGACGTTGCTGACGCAAAACAGCCTCACGTCGGCACGATCCGAAAGCAATGGCAATGGCGGGATCGTTAAAGTTTTAGGCGATAAGGTGGGCTTGTTCGATCAAGCCACGGTCGATGTGTCCGGTGCCAATGGCGGCGGGCAGGCGTTGATTGGTGGTGATGTGCATGGCGCGAATACTAATATCCGAAATGCCAGCGAGACCATTGTTCAACCTGGCGCGTCGATATATGCCGATGCGTTACAAAATGGTAATGGTGGTAAAGTAATTGCGTGGGCAGATGGAAATACCTCTTTTATAGGAAGTATCTTCACGCGTGGTGGTGTTACTGGTGGAAATGGGGGATTTACAGAGACATCGGGTAAGTTAAATTTATTTTTTGATGGCGTAGTAGATAGTAGTGCATCAAATGGCAGTAAGGGTACGTTATTACTTGATCCGCAATTTATAAAAGTAGTTACAAATACGACTCCCAATGATAACGGTCAACTGAGAATAATTAATTTTGGTGACGGGGGAAATGCTGGTTCTACATTTACTATCACCACGGATTGTACAAACACGGCTTGCACTAATGGATTAAATGCTGCGCTTAATAATAACAATGTCTTGCTTGAAGCTAATACAGATATTTCTTTTGCAAACAATGTCAGTGTAGTATCGAATTCAACTTCAAATCTTACATTACATGCTGGGCGCTCTATAACAATGGGCACTGGATCTTCAATTTCTCTGGCCGGTGGCGATTTTACAGCAAAAATTAATGACGAGAATGCAAGTAATGCATCCGGTGCGCGATCCAGCGGACTCGCCCAGTTTTCAATGGGTGCCGGGTCGAGTATTAGTACTCATGGCGGTATCGTGAATATTTATACCGGTACGTATGATAATTCCGGTGGGAATCTGGTATTAAATACAATTAGTACAACCGGTGATGCGGCAACGACTAACAATGCAGCCGGTGGTGATGCAGGCACCATCACTTTACGCTCAGGGAATATTACAGATGGCACCAATGCTATTACCCTAAATGGGGATTTGGCAGCTGATGGTGGTGCCGGTTTAGGTACAGGTATACAAGGGAGCGCTAATGCGATTTTGCTGGATGCGCCGATTATTAATGTGAATGGTGTAAGGAAGATTTCAGCTGATAGTTCAAGCACAGGTGCAGTTAATGCAATTACAATTCGCTATGAAGATGCGGGTGGTACATCTTTACAAAACAATTTGAATTTGACAGGCATAGCTGGTGGCATCGGGTCTTTAGAATTGATCGCCGGAAGTGGCACTAATGTGAATTTGCAATCTAGTGTTAATTACAATGGCAGTGGTTTATATGGCAACCTAAAAATTAGTGCTGGAAAAGATATCAGTCTCGTCGGGAATATCGTCGATTTAAATACTGCAAGCGTAGATAGACTAGCGATTACACTTAACGCAAATAGCGATCTAGCTGGTGGCGGGAATGTCACTGTCCTCGATTGGACCGGCGGTACAAATCAAACTATCAACACCGTTGGCGGTGTATTCGATGTCTCCGGGGTAAATTATTTTGGAAGTTCCGCCAGTGGTAATAAATTCAATGTTGTTACCGGCGCCGGCAATGCAACGATAAACATGACCGGTTATGCCCAGCTCGGCGATATGAATGTTGGTGGGAATTTGAGTGTGACCGCCGGTGCCGCCACCAATGGTGTTAGCATCAGCCAGGGGACGGCCGGGACAAGCAATGATATTTTGACGGTAGCGGCGAATCACACCGCTATTTTTAACTCTACCGGTGCCGGTGCAATTGTCTTAACGAATAATAATAATTTGCAGGGGACGATTGGGCTTAAGACGACAGGCGCTTATGATGCGAGTTTGACAAATACTGCCGCAAATACCATTTTAGGCGACTCAACCGCTGCAACACCTATTGTCGTAAGTACAGGGCAGGATTTGTTTGTCAACGCGACGCAACAGTTAACGATAAGTGGCGCCGTTTCCGCGGCACGCGACACTAATATTACCTTTGCCAGCGATAACACGCCTGACTCATTATTCCTTTTTAATTCCGGCTCAATTACCAGCGGTGGCGCGGTTGCAATTTCGAGTGGTAATGGTGGCAACACATATAACATCAACGGGACGATTCACTCGGACTCAACTGCACCAAATAGCGTGGTGATGAACGGCGGCACGAATAACGATACGTTTAATATCCAGGTGGCCCCCACAATCGTTGCCGGTGGGAGTATTGTTCTAAATGGTGGCGCAACAGCTACCAATACTGGTAATGATACCTTTAATCTGGTCACGCTGTTCACCGGCCAGGTTAATGGTGGGGATGGCACAGACACAGTGACCGGTCCGGATGCTGCGGTGAATATCGCAAACAACTGGCAAATCAGCAGTGCCGGTGGTGGCACGCTGTCACAAATAAATACGCCGTCAGGCATCCCGGCTAATACCGGCACGGTTACGTTTGCAGGTATCGAAAATCTCACCGGCGGCACGGGCGTCGATAATTTTAAATTCATCACGGTAACCACGCCGACCACAACTAATGGATCATTGTCTGGTCTGCTTAATGGTGGTAACACCGGTACAGGTGCGCAACCAATCGATACTGTGGATTTGACCGGGTTGGCGCCGGCTATGACGGTGCAGTTATTTGCTGCGGTACCGGGCACACAGTTAACCAACACTGCAGGTAATTTGGGTATTTTTCAAGTTGAGTCTGTATCGTCGAATGCTGCCACCGCCAGCAAATTGATCAGCCCGTCATCGACTGCCAATGCCTGGATCCTGGCAGGGACGAATAGCCTGACTTACGGGACAGCCCAACTAGATTTTGCCAATTTCGCCACCATTGAAGGTGGATCAACGGTTACCGCTAATCCCGTCGGTACCCCGCTGTCCGTGACAAATCCCGGTGAGAAATTTACGATAAGCACGGCTACGTCAACAAATATCAATACCGGTAACTCTTCCTTTACCAAGGTGACGGTGGATCCCGGTATGAGCATGGGCACCCTCACGACCGGTAGTGGAACCAATACGGTCGATATATCCGGCAGTGTCAATTCAATCAGCGGCACCGCGAATAACGGGTCAAATCACATTACCGTCTATAGTGGAGGTAGTGTGACAAATACGATTTTGACCGGGAATGGTGCTGATGCGATCGTTGTGAATGGAACCGTCGGATCCATCAGTACGGGCGCGGGAAGTGATAGCGTCACACTGGCAAGTCCAGCTTCAATAACACTAGCTGGTCAAAGCGCTTTGACACCTGGTGTCAGTATGGGAGCGCCAGCCTCGTCGCAAACCGTGACAGGTGACACGTTGACCGTGAATTCATCCGCGACAACATGGTCAATTACAAGCAGTGGTGTAGATGGCAAGGACGGTACTGTCGCAGATGGCGCAAGTACATTGTATTTTACAGGCGTAGACAACTTTAATAATCCTAATAGCACGAGTTCTATTCTGGATTTCAGTGGTGTCACGACTGGAAGCGTGGATGTTAATTTGAATAATACGTCTGGCTTTGCCACCGTCATCGGCAGTAACAGTGTGCTGAGCACATTAACAGGCGTAAACGGAACAACAAACTACTGGGTCATCGGGCAACTACCAGCATCAGTTAATAACGGTACCAGTATTACAGCCACCAATAATGATGGCCTGAACGACGGTGTCGTGGCATACGGTACATCAACAGTGACGGCAATAAACTTTATCAATTTTAATCACCTCGTGGGTGGCAGTAGCGCCACGGGGCCGGCAACGAATTATTTCTATCTGGCTGGTAGCACAACACCTACATTGCCCAATAGTGTGGTGTTAACCAACGGTCCTACCAATGGCGTGTTTGCTCCTTCGACTGGATTTACCAATGCATTGAATGGTGTTCTTACCGGTGGTACTGGAACCAGCACAGCGAATACTCTCACAGGCCGAGATCTGCCCAGCGTCTGGACTATTTCCAATACATCAGATAATTCATCAGGCGTCAATTCGTTGGGTGGTCAGGTTGTTTACAACACGACTCTGAGCGGTGCCAGTGCGGCGGCCAATTATGCTACAGGCTTTAGTGGAATGCAGAAACTGGTTGGCGGGGTGAATAACGATCATTTTATCTATACAGCCATACCTCTTGCTAATTCGACGGCGGTGATTGATGGTGGGTCACAAGTAGCTGCTGCGAACAATTTCGATATTGTTGATTTTTCATCGATTTCAACTTCGAACCTCATTGCTGTGCAAATTGGCAGTACACAATACGGCAATATCGAAGGATTTATAGGTAATAGTACAACGACGGTGAATTCGAGCCGGTTAACTGGGCTGAATGGTGTTGAAAATATCTGGACTTTATTGAATGCCTTGAGTTACACGACGGCTGGAACCAGCACGAATCCTGCCAATGCAGCGTTTGCGCCAACGGGTTTAAATAACAGTGGTACGCTGGCAGCCAATGGCAATACATATCAATTTATGAATTTTTCAAATCTTGCTGGTGCAACAAATGCCGGTGCATCAAATACGTTTGATTTTTCCAATGCAACGATCACGGCTGGTGCGACGACTGGACTGATTACCGGAACAATTGCCGGTGGGGCGAGCGGAGCAAGTTTCACTGTTGCAAATACAATTATCGGGCGTAATGCCGCGTCGACGTGGCTAATCAATGCCACGAATGGTGGAACAGTTCGCGATACGACTACTACAAATCAGGACGTCATTTATGTTAACAATTTTAGTGGAATTCAAAATTTAACAGGTGGTAATGCTGCGGATAATTTTATCGTTGGCATACACGCATCAATCAATCCAAACGATGTAATTACTACTCCTGGTTCAATTCAGAATATCAATGGTGGATCAACGCCAGCGGCGACTGCATACAACACAATAACCGGCCGTGATGCAGCAAATACCTGGACCATTACCGGTACAAATAGCGGCACAGTTGGTCTGACGCAGATAGCTGGTTCCCCAGTTGCATACGTGAATAGCTTCAGTAATATTCAAAATCTCACTGGTGGTTCTAGTACAGATATTTTCACATTCAATTCAGCGACGGTTGGTTATATCCCCATTACGCCTACAGATATTTTCCTTACCTTGACAGGCGGTGGCATCATTAACGGTACAATTGATGGTGGAAGTGGTTCAAATGTATTGATTGGCAGGGATGTGGCGGCAACCACGTTGTTTAATACTCCTTATGGTCAATTTAATGCTAATGGTCTAAATAGCTGGATCATATCGGGAAATAATTCAGGATCAGTGACAGAGCAGCAAAATGCTAACCCACCAATAATTTTAGGTTTGTTTGGTATTACATTTGTTAACAGTACTGCAACGAAATATGTGAATGCATTTTCAAACATACAAACTCTTACTGGTGGAACCGGCGTTGATAGTTTTAATGTATCCTCTGGTGCAAGCATAGGCACATTGAATGGTGGTGCAGGCAACAATGGTTTTACAATCAATGGTGTGGTTACGACACTTAATACAAATGGTGTTAGTGGTGCGTTAGATGGAAGTAATTCTATTTATGTTAACAGTATTGGAACAGGCGTTAATGCCTCGGTAGGCACTATTAACGCCGGGACTGGAAATGACTCAATAACGGTGAATCCTGCATCTGGATTAGGCGTCGCGACAGTCAGTAGTATCACCGATACTGGTGGTACAAACAGCATCACGATAAATACAGGCGGTAGCAGTGGCGCTATTTCAACGGGTTCAGGTACAGACACAATTACTGTAAAGGGCACGGTAACCGGTGCGATAAATACCGGTGATGGCGCGGATACCCTGAATGTCAGTGGTACAGTCACTGGATTGATTAATGGTGGCGTCAATACGACAGGTGTCGATACATTCAACGTCACGGGTACGACGGCTAGAACAGTCCAGCTGGGCGGTATTACCAATGCCAGCGCCAATTACGTTATCAGTAATTTTGAGAATGTCAGTGCAAATCCTGCTGGCAGCACGCTAGTGGGTGATAGTATCTCAGGCGGCGCCAGCAATACCTGGACGATCAACACGACGGACAGCACCATCACGGGAGGTGCCACGAATGTTACATTCAATGGATTTGCCAATTTAACGGGTGGTACCGGAGCAGACACATTCAAATTCAGCCCTTATACATCAATCGCCGGGACAATCAATGGTGGTGATGCGACAGCGAGTAATAATTTTATTGATTATTCCCTGTATAACACCAGTAGTATCATCGATCTGGCGGGCATATCGGTCGCAGCGAATGCTTTAAACGTGGTAACAACCACGTTATCAACTAATGGATCACCAACCACTGTAACCACAGTGGCAACAGGTTATTCCAATATTCAGGGTGTGACGGGTAATAATGACGGCACGGCCATAACAGTTGCGAACAACAGTAATTTCAACGGGGCAGTGAATCCAACCAATTATTGGTCAATCAATTCCACGAACGGCGGTTGTGTTTCGACCACGACTGGATGTACAGCAGGCACTACTGCTGCGGTGCAATTCCGCAACTTCAATAATCTGACTGGTAATCAGAACTCAGTTGACAATTTCACTATCAATGGCAGCGGGATAATGACAGGATCGGTTACAGGCAATGGCGGAACAGATTCTATCACAGGAAAAAATACGGCAAGCTACTGGTCGTTGAATACAATGAACGATCCGCTGAATCCGAATAGTGTCAGCCTCAATGCGGATGGGTCTTTGCCGTACGTAGAATTTGTGAATATTCCATATTTGTTCGGTGGAACCGGCGGTAATACATTTAATTTCTATTTATCACCACAAACTACCGGTTTTGCGACTATCAATGGTGGTGGCCTGGCAAGTAACAACACAGTTGATATTACCCATGTGGCCGGCAATGCTGATGTACCGTTGGCTATGTTTACCAATATTGGTATTTTCAACGGAAATAATAATGGTGATGGGACAAATTCATACATTGATAATTTGATTGGTAGAGATACTGCTGCAACAACCTGGATTATTAATGCCAGGAATAGTGGATGCGTGAACCTTGGTGGCAGTACGACATGTACTGGATCATCGATCACATTTAACAATTTTAATTATCTGACAGGGGTTACTATTCCCGCATCAGCCAATGGTTCAAATACTTTTATATTGAATAATCAAGTTTCAAATTCAACTACCGGATCGTTAAGTGGCTTGATTACAGGTGGTGGTAAAGCAAATCTGGTTGTGAATACTGACGTTACAACAAGTGTCCTTGTCTACGATCCGGCACCAACAGCCTATGTCTATGACTTGCCCGGAACAATTGCTGTCACCAATATGGGTGGCGGTACCACAGGCAATTTCCAAACATCTTGCACTGGTATCTGTTCCTATACGATTACAGGCGTAAACACATATACGCTGGCGGGTTCGACCTATACTCAGTCGTACATTAATGCCAGCGCCGGTAGTGATAACACGTTTATATGGCAGAGCGGCGGTAGTCTGGATGGATATATTCTGGGAGGCACGGGTGCCAATACGTTAGTAATTGCGGCCTTCCCGCTAATTGCTAGTGTCGCTGCTACCGTTCAACTGCAAGTTGGCAGCACGGCCATTGTCACTAATAGCGGTTATACTGCTGCTACTAATACATATCATCTTGGTATCAATAACATACAAACCGTTATAGGCAATACGGCAAATAACAATCAACTAATTGCCCCGAATACTGTACAAACGAATGTCTGGGATATCCATTCTGTAAATTTTGCCGGTATTGGTCCGACTAACCTCTATGCCGGTACCTACGGCAATAACAGCGGAACGCTGAGTGTCGGAGGCAATGTGCTGACCTTTATGAATGTGCAGAATTTGCAAGGCGGCACTGGTGTGGATAATTTCACTCTTGCTGCCAACGGCGCGCTCACCGGCATACTCGATGGCGGTACAAACCCGGCACCTGGGACACAACCGATAGATACATTGGACATTGTGCCTTCCAATAGTACGATCCAACTGGGTGGTCTGGCGAATGCTACCGCAACTTTGCGCGTCGATCACATTGAATCGATTACCGCTGATGCGAATCCAACCTCGACAAACACGATTTATGGTAGTAGCGGTCCTCTGACGTGGTATGTAACGGGAGTGAACAGTGGTCAGGTATCAGATGGTGTAACAAATCCACAAGTGGACTTCAGCAATTTTAATACGATATATGGCAGCACCGGGAATGATACGTTTAATGTGGTGAGAACACCTGCTATAACGAATACCAATCTTGCGATATCCGGTGTAATCCATGCCAATGGCGGTACTGACACGCTATATGTTTCGCTGGCTGGTAATGAGACCGGTAGTGTCAATTTCCTGTCTGACAATGGCGCGACAACAACCGTACATCTGATGGATGGTGCGGGTAATCCAGGCACCTATGTCGGAGACTATCGGGCTAGTGCTTTACAGATTAATGGAATAAATTACGATCAGTTCAGCTATATCGATGGCGCAAATGCGTACACAATTAATTTCTCCGGCGCGGCTACGATCACGGATGAACTTACCGCTGCACAATTGACATTGCATGGAACAGCGGTAAATGATCCGATTCATTTATCTGCAGGCACCACATCACCCAGTGGGTTGAATTTTGCCATCAACACAAATAACCCGGTGGATGTTTCCAATAAGCAGTCAATAATTATCGACGCGCCCAATAGTGTGATCAATCAGGATACGTTGCTCGCACTTCCTGATACGAGCAGCTTAACTTTGCGCGGTCGCCAGGTTGTCCAGACCAATCATGATCGCCTCGGCGTGGGCACACTGATTTTCGACAATGTCGGCACAGATCTCGGATCGGCAACGCCTGGCCAGGAATTCATGACGAATGTGGTGAACTTGTCACTATTGAATACCGGTGCTGCATATATAAATGAGTTAGACGCAATCAACCTGACGAACAGCAATACGATCAATGCTGTGAATATTACAGCGACGTCAATCGGTAGCGGAGCAACCAATCACCTGACAGGTCCACTCACAATGGCGGCAGTGGGTGGTGCTATCACTCTCAATAATGACACCGCTACCAATCTGGCCGGGATAACCGCGGATTCGCTTACCATAGTATCTCTTGGTTCAATCACAGATTCGGGGCCGATCAACGTTACATCGGTGAACTTGAATTCGACTGGTGATGTAACCTTGCTGCAATTAAATGGTTTGGGCAATGCCACAACTTCGCCGGGTAGTATCACTGCCAACAACATCAGATTGGTTACGGCAAATGGAATCGGTACGATTGACCCGGTGACGACGACGGGTGCAGGCCAGTTTTTAAGTACAACCACCACCGGAACGTTGAATGTGACCAATACCAGCAGTGGTGTCATCAACATTCACAATACGGGTGATATTCAGCGATTGGATTTGAAGAATAATGGCAATATTGGTTTCGCTAATACAGGCAACACGGTCATTGGAGTGATTGATGCCAACGGCGGCAATGGCTACGATAAAGCCAATGCACCGTATGCTGGTAACGTGTATTTATCCGGAACTGGCAGCCTGACTGCACCAATTGCTGACTTCAGAATCAAGCCTGATGTCGTGGCACAAAATCTCTATACCAATAATTTCAGCTCAATTGGTACTTTTGGTCGTCCGATAAGCTTGCGTGTTGAAAACGCTTTTGTTGTGGTGAATACCCCGCCTAATCTGGTTAACGTGTTTTATTATGGCGGGTTCCCGCTGATTAGTCCTAACAACATCAACGTCTTTACCGGTCTGGAAGGGCTGAGCCTGCAACTGTTGCAGCTGGAATCGCTGGGTGAGGTTGATCCTGCTATCTTCACCCAGGTTAAAAACTATTATTACGAAGATGTAGCATTGTTAATGCCGGAAGATCAGCGTTATGGTGATGATGAAGTAAAGAGCAATAAGAAGCCCTGCGATAGCGGTGCTAACACCGACAAAAAGACGGAATGTGACAAGCCAACTGGGGCGATACAATAATTAAAACTGGTCAATGAGAAAAAGATCTCTTAATTAAATCCAGATTGTTAGAAACAGCACCGGAGTATTATCCGGTGCTTTCGTATTTTAAATTAGGGTGTGGTGATGCGTATATTTATAACTAAAAAAACCTGTTGGTTGTTTGTATTACTCCTGGGGCTAACCACTATGCTGGTGGCCAGGGCTGATTTTCTGGAACTGCCGGAAGTCAAGGAAGCGCCCGAAATCAAACCGCGTACCTTATTGCGTGATATGGATATCCCTGTAGTGAAAGAGCGCAGCCCCGATCCGACGGCCGGGCCACGCATTGCCGTGTCCGAATTCCGCATTCAGGGCTTGGTGGAGTACCCGGAGCATGGCATCACCCGCGAGGCATTAGCGCAGTTGGTAGAGAAAATTCGTTTTGATTTGATGCGGGAAGGCAAGCAACTGGAATCCGGATATACGCTTGATGAGCTGGGTCAGGTCTCGGATTTGCTGACAGATATCGAGCAGGAGACCCTGGATCGACATGTAACGCCACTGGATGTGCAAAAGCTGGTCTTCCTGGTGCGCGACCAACAGGCTAAACGTGGTATTACGCTGGGGCAGATCGAATCGGTTGCCAACCGAATTACGACTTTTTACCGTGAGCGCGGGTTTATCCTCGCCAAGGCCTACATTCCCAAACAACAGGTTCGCGAAGGTATAGTCAATTTAACCTTGTTGCTGGGCATGTTAGGTGATGTAAGCATCATAAATAACAAGATGTATACCAGTGAAAAGATCAGATCTGCCTTCGATGATCTGATGACCAAGCCAATTACCAATGCGGCGGTAGAAGAACGATTGTATCTGATCAATGACTTCCCGGGTCTCAGTGTGGATGGTTATTTTGAACCGGGATACCAGGTAGGCGATACCAAGTTGAATATCAATGTACATGAAGAGCATCGCTACAGTTACACGGCGCGAATCGACAATCATGGTACCGATGCAACAGGTTTATACCGTGCTTACGGCGATATGCAGGTAAACAATCTGTTTGGTTTCGCCGACAGTTTGCAGGCCGGATTGTTGATTGCATCATCGCCAAGCAACACTACGTATTATCGGTTTTTGTATGGTACGAATCTGTTCAGTCCCCGCACTCGACTGGGGCTGGAGGTATCCAAGAACCAGTTTGCAATCGACGATACCAAGTCGGGTTCCACTCTGACAATTCACGGTGATGTCGGAATGCAGGCCGCTACCGGCAGTTATATTTTTAAACGCGGCCGTACGGCGAATACCAGTATGGATATCCGATATGAGAACCTCCTGTCTAAAGTTCAGTTCGGTGATAGCCCAAGTACGACGCATATTTATGATGACAAGCTGCACAATCTGTCTGCCAATTATAATTTTGATTTTCTGCAGGAAGAGAAAAGCCGCCTGCATCAGGGTAATCTCCGAATCCTGAGAGGGAAGAATGATTATGCGATAGATGGCAGCAAGACTGACAAATATGACATCCTGATGGGTGGCTATTCATTGCTGACATTCTGGAAGATACCGTTCACTGATTCCAATTCGAGGCTTGTATTTCGAACTGGATATCAATATTCCAAGGATAGATTACCTAACTCGATGCAATTTTCACTGGGGGGGCCGACACGCGCACGTGCCTATTCTCCCAGTATCTTTGGAGCAGATTACGGCATTCATGTCGGGGCTGATTGGATATTCAACCCACCGGAACTGTTCGATTTCAAGATTTCCGGTGTGAATTTCAAGGAAGTCGCCAGGCCATATCTGTTTACTGATGCAGCGTATGGTGTGCAGAAAACCCTTCTGGCAACGGAATCCAATACCACATTGCAGCTGTTTGATTATGGTGTGGGGTTGCAGTTTGCCTTCGAGAAACGGTTTACCGGTAATCTCGCACTCGGGTTCACGGGCAAGACCAAGTACAAGACGGAAGGCACAACTAAGTTAACTGCCGATAAACATCGGCTGGTTTTTGACTTTCAATACAGCTTTTAATGTAGTCGAATTGTTAAATTTTGTTACATCGTGACTTGGTTAGCTTGATGGAGTTAACAAAAACAACCACAATATTAGTGTGACTCGAAAACGCTGTAAGACATTGATTACAAAGATATTCTTATGGGATTTCGTGTTGATTATCGAAAAACTATGGCTTAGTATGTAACGGTAAATTACGTTCAATTTCGGTTTAGTAAACATAAAAGGACAGAACAATGGCTATGTATCTCGCACTCGGTAAGGTCAAGGGAAATGTAACTGCCAAGGGGTTTGAAGGTCAGATTAATATCTTATCTGCACATTTCGCAGTTTCCAGAAACATTTCCATGGAGACAGGCAATTTATCCAATCGTGAATCTGCAAAACCACAGTTGAGTGAAATTGCACTGACTAAGAAGGCTGACAATTCGGTTGCCGCCATCTTTAAGGAAGTATTGACGGGTTCAGCAGGTCAGGAAGCGACGCTTACTTTCGTTCGCACCGGGACTGACACCGTACAGGAATTCATGTCATATAAACTGTACGACGTTCTGGTCAGCAGCTACAGCATTTCTGCTGCCGGTGATGAAGAGCCGATCGAAAATATCACGCTCAGCTATTCACGTATCGAAGTCGCTTACAAAGATCATGACGCGTCGAACAAGTCGGGTAATCCGCAACGCGTTAGCTACAATGTCAAGGACGCGAAAGCCGCGTAATCCGACATTCAAGCATCCGGGCAACCTGCTCCAGTTCGCTGGAGCAGGTGCGCAAGGTGCCCAGGTGTACGCTTATAATGTAATATAAACCCACGGACCGGGTATTCGCGTCGCCACCCTGTCATGAGATTGTGCTCTTATGGATAAATATACTCAGGACAAGCGTTTAATCTCCATCGAAACGCCTCTGGCTAAAGATGAACTTTTGTTGACCGGATTTGAGGGGAATGAAGCGGTATCCAAACCGTTTGAATTCTACTTGACGGCATTGTCAACGGATTTGGCGATCAAGCCAGAAGACCTCATCGGCAAGCCCATTACGGTCAAGATTCAAAGCAAAACCAAACGCGCTTTTCATGGCTATGTCAGCCAATTCTCTTTTGGGGAAATCCAGGCGCATAACATGCGCGAATACCGTCTGACGATGGTGCCGTGGTTATGGTTTCTGTCGCAGACCGAAAGTCGGCGGATTTTCCAGAACAAGGCAGCCAAGGATATTGTCACCCAGGTTTTTAATGACCTGGGCTTTAATGATTTTGAATTTCGCGTCAGCGCAGCCGCCAGGCAGCGCGAGTATTGCGTGCAATACGGCGAAAGCGATTTAAGTTTCGTTTCACGCTTGCTCGAAGAAGAAGGCATTGCCTATTACTTCAAACATGCCGAAAAGAAACATACCCTGGTGTTGGTCGATCAGGCCAACGCCTATGAAGATTGCCCGGAAACCAATCTGACCTACTCCCGTGGCAGCCAGCCGGATACACAGATTACCCGTTGGATGCACCGTTTCGAGTTCCGCAAAGGCGTGTGGACCCTGAATGACTATAACTTCAAGGAACCGGCCAAAAGTTTACTGGCGGAAACCTCAACGCAAAGTAAATTTGCCAATGCCAAGAAATTCCAGCACTACGATTACCCCAGTCTGTATGACTTTGCTTCCGGCAAGGAACTCACCAGTATCCGCATGGAAGCCGAAGAGGTGGAACTCAACACCATTCACGGCAGCAGTAACTGCAGCAGCTTTTATGCCGGTGGCAAATTCTCGATAGCCCAGCACGAAGCCAAGAGTGAAAAAGGCAGCTTTATTCTTACCTCCGTGCATCACAAGGTAACGGACAATAGCTATTTTACCGGTGAAAGCGGTGGCGATTCGCACTACAGCAATGAATTCACCTGTATCCCGGCGACCGTGCATTTTCGTCCGGCGCGGCTGCATGAACGACCGGTGATGAAGGGTCCGCAGTCAGCGATGGTAACTGGCCCTGCGGGCGAAGAAATTTATATCGATGAATTCGGCCGCATCAAGGTGCAATTCATCTGGGATCGCGTCGGCAAGAAAGACGAGCACAGTTCCTGCTTCCTGCGTGTGATGCAGTCCTGGGCCGGCAATCAGTGGGGTGCGTCGTTTATCCCGCGCATCGGCCATGAAGTGATCGTCACCTTCCTCGATGGTGATCCGGATCGACCCATTGTCACGGGTACCGTTTATAACGGCGCCAACAAACCGGTTTATCCCTCCAAGACGCAAAGTGGTATCAAAACGCGTTCCACCAAGGGCGGTACGCCAGACAACTTTAATGAATTGCGTTTTGAAGACAAGAAAGGTGGAGAGCAAATCTTTATCCATGCTGAAAAGAACATGGACACCGAGGTGGAGAACGACGAAACCTTAACCGTCGATCACGATCGCACCAAAACCATCAAGCATGATGAAAACTCGCATATCAATAACGATCGCAACAAGACGGTTGATAATAACCAGACTGAAAAAATTGGTAAAGATAAATCAATTAGCGTAGGCGATAACCATAATGAGAACGTCGGTAAAAATATGACGATCCGCATTGGCCAGGATTTAAAAGAAAGTGTGAAAGGCATGTATCTTGAGACAGTAACTGAAGAGTATGATCTTAAAGCAAAAGCTATAACGATGACTGCACAAGATCAAATCACCTTGCAAACGGGTTCAGCCAAGATAGTCATGAAAAGCAACGGCGATATTACAATCAGTGGCGCCAACATTAATATCAAAGGCTCAGGTAACGTGGTTATCAAGGGCAGCAAGGTATTGACTAATTAATACATAGTAAAAAATAGTGAAGCAACCGGATACTGACACAGCTGAATTCCAGGATGACACCCCGCAAGTAATATCGAATATCGCACCAGGCGAAATCATCATCGGTTCACTGGTCGGAATCGATTCGCAGGGACAGCCTCTCGTAGACTTTTCTGAAAATCCCCTAACCACCTCGCTGCCAGCCATATCGACGTTGAGTATTTCTTCGCAACATGTCGGGCGTCAGGTGGCATTGTTGTTTGCTAATGGTAATCCCCAGAAACCGGTCATCATGGGCATGATTCACAGTCCTTTGCATGCATTACTGGAAAACTATGAAGTGAGTACGAATACAGCTCACTCGTCTGAAACAGAATCAGCAACAGCACCAAAAATCGACGACCTGCACATCGATGGCAAGCGTGTAGTCATTGAAGGTAAAGAAGAGATCGTACTCAAGTGCGGCGATGCCAGTATCACGCTGACTAAAGCCGGCAAGATTCTTATTCGTGGCAAATATCTGCTAAATCGCTCCGAAGGCGTCAACCGCATTATGGGTGGCTCGGTGCAGGTGAATTAACAATGCTGCAACTCAAAAATACCTCCCCCTTCGCCGCCAGTATGGCCCTGTTTCCGAATGAAGATGCAGTGGATACGCTGTATGTGATCGTCAAGGCGACATTTAATATTGGTAAAGATTTTACTATCGCCGATGAACAGCTTAAGCCTGAAGAGGCAGATGTGTATTGGGTTGAACCCGGCAAGTCGAGTATCAAATCCGCATCGGACATGCATATTGGTAAGTCGGCCACCGATATCATTATGCTTGGACATGCCTGTGTGCCCGACAAAAAAGAAGCCGCGCAAATGGATGTTGGATTAACGGTGGGGCAAGTGAGTAAGACAGTGCGTGTGTTTGGTGATCGCCGCTGGCAGGATGGCCGGATTTCTGCACCAACTCCATTTAAAACCATGGCCCTGGTTTATGAAAAGGCCTATGGCGGGTTTCACGTTATCGATGGTCAAATCAATTCTGCCGAGACACGCAATCCAGTGGGCCGGGGTTTTGCCGGTAAGCGCAAAGCGGAAGAAATGAATGGCGTGCCATTACCGAATCTGGAAGATCCGAAGCAGTTAATTCGCGATCCTATGGATCAACCTGCCCCCGCCTGCTTTGGATTTTGTGCGCCCAACTGGCATCCGCGTGTCGATTTTGCCGGTACGTATGATGAAAACTGGAAAAAAACGCGCGCACCTTATCTGCCCAGAGATTTTGATAAACGTTTTCTGAATACGGCCCATCCGGATTTGATTTACCCCGGATTCTTGCAAGGCGGTGAACCGGTAAAAATCACCGGTATGCACCCCAAAGGCGTTTTGCAATTTGATGTACCAAAGGTGGGATTGGCCACTCAGATAACTATGGCGGGAAATGTCGCACAGCCTGATTTTGATTTGGACACGCTGGTTCTCGATCCGAATCAATTGCAATTAAGCATGGTGTGGCGCGCAGCGTTGCCATGTGACAAGAAGGCATTGAAAATTAGTGAAGTAAAAGTTGGATTATCGAGGTAAAGACTATGGGGCAAACGACATTCTCAAATGGGCGCGGTATTGCGCATAAAGGCAGCGGTGGTAAAAGTATTGTCGGGCCGGATGTGTGCCTCACGCAGGTGGGAAATGCCGTGGTACCTATCCCCTACGTCAATATCGGTCAGTCAGCAGATACGAGCAAAGGCCCCAAGTCAGTCAAAACCGATGGTGAGATGCCAATGGTGAAAGAGGCATTGTATTCCAAAAGTAGCGGTGATGAAGCCGGTTCACGCAAAGGGGTGGTCAGTGGCACACACAAAGATGTGTGTGAATTCATGATGTACTCGTTTGATGTGAAATTCGAAGGTAAAAACGTCTGTCGTCTGGGCGATCCGCTATTCCATAACAAAAAGAATATCGTGGGATAACACATTTTGTCAGCCGCCATGGACATCACGCAGTCAAAACTCATCAATAGTGCGCATGCGTATCGGCATTTGTATGAGCAATTTGTTACGGAAGCGTCGTTCCTCTGGTTGTTGCGATCACTTGC
The DNA here is from genome assembly GCA_024641475.1 of Gammaproteobacteria bacterium. Lineage (GTDB taxonomy): Bacteria > Pseudomonadota > Gammaproteobacteria > UBA6429 > Thiohalophilaceae > JACQBC01. The sequence continues at coordinate 7,454 of JAHECZ010000131.1, read as the reverse complement.
TGTCGATCAGTCCCATTACACGCCCGACGACTTGGCCGACATTGAACAACGCATCAATGCCCAGCTTGATGGATTAATGACCTCGGTTGATATCGGTTGGGAATCCTGTGTTGCTGCATTGGAATTAGGTGAGCCCGGTGAAGTTTTTACGGCGATGGTCACTGCGCTGCGCAGTCATGAATCCAGCAAGATTCAAACAGCCGTCGAACAGGGTTTAGCCGATGATCGAACTTTTAGTGGTCTGGTCTCGGCATTAGGCTGGCTACCCGAGCATATCGTCGAACCGTGGATCAGCAAATTCTTGAGCGGCAAGGAGATGAAGCATAAATACCTGGGCGTTGCGGCGTGCAGTATTCGGCGTACTGATCCGGGTGAAATGCTGACCACTATTTTAAAACGCGAAGATTGCCGTCAGCATGGCAAGCTCTATGCTCGTGCGCTACGTTTGATCGGCGAATTACGCCGACAGGATTTGATGCCGTTCCTGCAAGCGGCCTTAGCAGAAAGCAACAGCGACATCGTATTTTGGGCCGCCTGGTCGTCGATATTGTTGGGGCAAGTGGCCGAAGTAAAACACCTGCGCAAAATCGTGTTACACCGTGGACCGTATCAGGAGTGGGCGATTCAACTGGCGTTTCGCGTGTTAGGCGTGGATGCCGGTCGTGAATGGATCTCCGCCATGTCCAAAGACAAAACCCAGGTACGTTCGGTGATTAAGGCCACCGGCGTGTTAGGTGATCCGCACGCAGTGAACTGGCTCATTAGCAAGATGGCCGATCCGTTATTAGCACGATTGGCTGGCGAAGCCTTTACGTTAATAACCGGTGTGGATTTGGATAAACATCAATTAAGCGGCGCAACACCCAACGAGCACGCGCTGATCCCCAACGATGACGCTACAGACACCCACGTAGGCATGGATGAAGATGAAAATCTCCCCTGGCCCGATATCAACAAAGTCACGGCGTTATGGCGTAACCACGGCCAGAATTTTATCGTCGGACGGCGCTATTTCCTCGGTAAACCCATCAGTGCCGACTGGTTGAAAAGCAAAATTACTTCAGGGACACAGCGTCATCGTCATGCCGCCGCAATGGAACTGGCATTAAGCGATCCACAAAGTCGTCTCATTAATACCCGCGCCAAGGTGATCGCATGAGCGAGTCACCGAAACTCTATATTGCCGGAATGGGTATGATTACTCCGGTGGGGGCGAATACCGCGATGACGGCGGCAGCAGTCAAAGCAGGAATAAGTAGTTATAAGATATCCAACTATTATGGGAAAAATGATGAGCCCATTACCATGGCTTTCGTTCCTAATTTGGTTTTAGATGAGATGGCTGCAGAAATAATCGAAGGAAACCGCTATAACGAACGTCATGAACGTGTAACTCGAATGGCGATTATGGCAATTCGTGAAGCCTGTGCGCTATGCCCAGTACAGCAACCTATACCGGCAGTTTTTGCTATGCCTGACGAACAAGGCAACGCCGATGGGTTAATCCCGGTAATCCAAAATCTGGAGAACAATTGCAAACCATGGGTGAGCGCCGCACAGAGTCGCAGCATTTATCATGGCCGGGCGGGGGGGATGGAGGCAATCAACTTTGCCTTCCGGTATATCAATGAATTACCAGGCGACTTCATGTTGGTTGGCGGGAGTGACTCGTACCGGGATATGGCACGACTGGCGCCCATGAGTAAAGAAGATCGCTTGCTGACTAAAAGTAATATGGATGGTTTTGCACCCGGCGAGGCCGCCGTTTATTTATTACTTACCCGTCGTGCAGAATTGGCGCTGTCACGCAGTGGATCTATTATTGCACTGCATCCACCGGGGATTGCCGATGAAACTGGACATATGAAAAATGCCGAGCCGTATCGAGGAGATGGTCTGGATCAAGCCTTTAAAAAGGCGCTGGTAAACCAGACGCAGAACAGTGTTCAAGCGATCTATAGCAGTATGAACGGAGAGAATCACTGGGCCAAGGAATATGGTGTCGCTTATATTCGCAATAAAGAGGTATTTACCGATACCGTAAAAGTAGAACATCCGGCAGATTGCTATGGCGATCTCGGTGCGGCGACGAGCACGGCATTGATTGCACTGGCGGTGGAAAATTTATTCAGTAATGCAAAAGCACATAAACATCTGGTTTACAGTTCATCCGATACCGCCAAGCGCGGTGCCATTGTAGTTGATAAATTGTCTGCACCAGTAACACATTAAAAGTATAAAAGGAGTAATACTCATGACTGAGACAGTAGAAACGAGTGCTACAACCACGGAAGAAAAGCCGCGTACTGATGGCAAAAAACCAAAAAAAATTCGAATCACATTGTTTTATGATGGCACGTTGAATAATCGCATGAATATTGAAGAGCGGGAAAAAGAAGAAGTCGCTAGAAAAAATAATTTAGAGAATCTCGATAAAAAGGGTTACAAGATTGATGAAGGCTCGATGATATATAGCCACTATCATACAAAAGGCGCGAACAGCTACGACAACGGTCGCACCAATATCGCCATTATGGAACCCCATGTGAGTGGTAAGAAGAAAGACTATGCGCCTGATTACGATTTGATTTTTAAGGCTTACATCGCCGGCCAAGGTCCCGTTACCCATAAAGGTGATGATGCTAAGGGCTACGCCCTTGCTATTGGTTCGACAGGCGTCCCTGGCAGGGCCGAAGAAGGGATTGATAAAGCGGCGAATTTTATTTTGAATGAGATAAAAGAGAATTTTAATCGTGACAAACACTATATCGAAAAATTAACTATCGATGTCTTTGGCTTTAGTCGTGGTGCAGCCACCGCACGTTACGCGATCCATGTGCTGTTTCATGGCAGAGTAACCGGCGTTGATGAGACCACTGGTACCATCATTTATGAATGGTACCCCCTGTTTCAACGTCTCACTGATTTTAGATATGAAATCAAAGAATCCGCCGTCGAAGTCCGCTTTGCCGGTTTGTACGATACGGTGTTGTCCTATATTGGCAGCCAGAAAATGCCCAGGTGGTTTTCGAATAATATATTAGAACAAAGAGCTGTCGCGAAAGCCAAAAAGTCCCTGCATTTGGCAGCGGCCGAAGAGCATCGTGCCGATTTCCCATTGCACAAGATCAAGAGTGCTATCGATGAGGGTAAAGGAGAAGAATATTATCTGCCGGGTGTCCACTCGGATGTGGGCGGCAGTTATAACCAGGCGAATGAAAAATTACTGGAGCAGGAAACAGTTGAAAAAAAGAAAGAGTACATGCGCACCAGTGGTGAAGGCACCGGAAGTATCGATGATAACCCGTTAACCTTCTGGGGGTTCGTGCGAGATGAGGCTATGGTCATCAATGAGGGTGATCCGAAAGTAATCAGTCAAGATCGCGCCGACCTTATTGAGCAAGGTTGGTATAAGGAAAATGAAATAAAGGTGCATGATGTGCAATGGGGCGAGCATGGTGTCACCCGCTCGATTTTGGCGGTATCACGGCAAAACATTAGCAGTGCCTACAGTAATATCCCGCTAAAGATTATGGCAAAAGCAGCACGTAAGCCGGATGTGAAAATAATAATAGATACTAAGCTTGAGGATCGCGCGGACATAATTATCAAAACAGATGACAACCTTGTAGAATTAGAAAAAAAAATCGATACCTATATTACATCGCATAGAAATAATTCTAAACCTGAGGATTGGCTCACCCCAACGGACAAAACCGTCGATAAATTACTCAAAGAAAATATCAGAAATCGACATTTTCATTTTTCTGCCAGCAAAATGAGCGTGGGCTACAGTCCGAATTTTGAATACGACAATACGGCAAAGAAATATGTGCGCAGAAGGTTCTATTATGATGGTTAACAATGTGGTCAAGACCAGTCTACTTACACTTGTCATTTATGTTACAGGGATCAGCACCACCATGAGCAACACCGATACCAAATTTGATTGGCTTGCCACCGAGAGCGCACCAGAGCACTACCCGATGGAAATCATCCAGGGTACTTTCATTTACCACGGCGAGAACGAACAGGGTTTGTACGTGCCCAGTGGCGGCACTATTAGCTCAGGCTGGGGCCATGGTATTTCCAATCATATTGTGGGGGAGAAACTCAAACCGCTACCGGATCGCTTAAAGATCATTTATTTCTCCTATGCTGAGAAGCAGTTTTATAAAGGTGAGTTTGATCTACCTTACGATAAAATTTTAGCGCTGTTTCGTGACGGAATAGAAAATCCCAACGTCTTTGCCAATGGCAAAACCCTGCCGGTATATAGCAAAATTATGGTCGGGATTGCCCCAGGTGGTGCGGTAGTGGTCTGGGTATCGGGCTCAAGGCAACACGAAGTATTTTTTGGGCAAGCCAAAAAAGTCGACATCAACCCAAGCACAGGTTTTGCGTTGCCGTTTAAAGACAAAGCCGCGGCTGATGCCTATATTGCAAAACAACTGGTAAATACACTTGACCCGGCTGAACTGGAATCCCTAAAAAAAGATGGCGTGCCTTTTGGGTTATGGGCGCGTTATCGTAATAAATATAGCTGGTTGCCCACCTTTACGGCGGGGCAAAAACCGAATGAGCTCGATGTTGGATATGTTAATGGTGAAAGCTTTGGGAGTTGGTATCTAGAGGACAAAAAAGAACTCAATAATCCGCGGCCTGTACCAAGATTACTAAACTTTATGACCACCATAAATAACCAGAAATATCTGTATGAAGTGACATTTGACGAATTCGAAACCATGGCGGCGTTTGAGAAGTTAGGTGCGCAGGGTCAACCGCTCCATCTCGAATTTGAACCGCGATTACCCGTTACGGATCTCCGCATTCGACTACTGAATGATAAAGAATCGATTGAATTGAAGAAATTCATCAGTGTAAAGTAATAAGTGGTATGCTTTGTAAGTGAAACAGCGAGTGCCAATCTCACCATCTTTTTGGTTGAGTATTAAGCATACTGTCATCAATGTCGTTTGAATGCAGATGAGAAGGATAGGTCTCTACACGTTCTGGTGCTCACTGTTGCAATCGCTGGCGGGTTGCGCTGAATTCGGGAGCAACACCGATACCAAATTTGATTGGCTTGCCACCGAGAGCGCACCTCAGCATTACCCGATGGAAATCATCCAGGGTACTTTCATTTACCACGGCGAGAACGAACAGGGTTTGTACGTGCCCAGTGGCGGCACTATTAGCTCAGGCTGGGGTCATGGTATTTCCAATCATATTGTGGGGGAGAAACTCAAACCGCTACCGGATCGCTTAAAGATTATTTATTTCTCCTATGCTGAGAAGCAGTTTTATAAAGGTGAATTTGACTTACCTTATGAAAAGATATTGACTTTGTTTCGTGAAGGCATGGAAAAAGATTCAAGGCATCCAGACTACACCAAGATTATGGTCGGCGTGGCGCCGGGTGGCACAGTCGTGGTGTGGGTTGCCGGTCAAAAACAAGAGGAGGTATTTTTTGGGCAGGCCAAAAAAGTGGATATCAATCCAAATGTAGGGTTTGCGTTGCCGTTTAAAGACAAAGCCGAGGCCGATGCTTATATTGCAAAACAATTAATGAATACCCTTAAGCCGGCAGAACTGGAATCCCTAAAAAAAGATGGCGTGCCTTTAGGGTTATGGGCGCGCTATCGTAATAAATATATCTGGTTACCCACCTTTACAGTTGGGCACTCACCGAATGAACTTGATGTTAGTTACCTTAATGGGGAGTTTGTTACGGATTGGGATCCGGCAGACAAAAAGGAACTGAAAAATCCCCGGCCTGTACCAAAAAAAGCATCCTTTATGACTGAGCAAGCGCTGTACACAATAACATTTGATGAATTTGAAACCATGGCAGCTTTTGAAAAATTGGGAGCCAATGGTAAAAAAGTGATGATTGAGTTTGACCCCCGTATGCCGCGCACAGATATCCGAATCCGAATGTATAATGACAAAGAGTCAATTGAGCTGAAGAAATTTGTCAGTAAAAAATAGAAAAACAAGAATTATTATAGATGTGTTAGTGAGATTAATGGGGCTGACATCGCTGTTGTTATCCATCCCGGGGATCAGCTCTGCAATGGGCAAAAACGACATGAAATTTGACTGGGGGGCTACAGAGGGCGCACCGGAGCACTATCCAATGCAAATTATCAGTGGTTCTCTGGAATATCTAGGCGGTGGGGTGTCAGTACCTAGCGGAGCATACCTTGATAATGGTTGGGGACTTGGACGAACCACCATCGCAAGTGGGCCATCACAACGACCTGTTCCCGAAAAGTTGGATATTTTGTTTTATTCTTATCTGGAAGATACGTTTTACGAGGGCCGATTTGAGTTACCTCACGATAAGATATTGGCCTATTTTCAGCAACAGGAAGCCCAACCCAAGCAGAAATACCGGAACGGGCAGGAGATGCCGGTAGCCTATGAATTTGTGGTGGGTGTGGCGCCGGGGGGGGCTGTGGCAATCTGGGCGCGAGCCAATGGTAGTAAGGAAATCTTTTTCGGCCAGGCCGCGAAACGGAACGAAGCCAGCGAAGCCAGGACAGCCATTATTTATTGGCGTTACGCCAATGTTTAGCTAGATTGTTTTAGAAAAGAAGGTGGAAAGGATGTCACTTTAATTTTACACAGAGCAAAAATGAATTACATCGTTATAGTCTTGCCAGCCGTATGATGACGGTTCTGTTGACCACAGTGTTCTTTAGTATTTGAAAACATACGCTTAGAAAACCCTCCCCAATCCTCCGGTTTTGTACTACATTAATATTTTAATGGATGTCCGCGTTTTTTTCCTTCATCTGGATGAGTGAAACAAATATGAGGTTAACAAAACATGATTCTAAATTTGTACAATATGTTTTGATTATACTCATATTGATTGGTTATGTTATGGATACAACAGGTAAAGATATGTTAGAAGAACAGCCACAATATACAATTCCTGAACACTGCGATTTTTCGACTGTTGGTGAAGTATTCTTAGACAATGAGTGTTCGCCAATTATTTTTGGTGACACATTTAAGGGCATTGTAATTAATATGCCAAAAGAACATTACTATATTGTTGGACAGATCATGCCATTTGGTGGTTTTACATACCTACCGGTTTGTGGTGCGTACCAAGTTGGTAATGGAGAGCTCCCAGGAAGGCGGATTGAGGACGCATTGCTCTTAGTTGCAGTTGATACAAAGACCAAAGAAGTATACAGCGGACGTTTTCGGTTGCCTGGGGTTGAAGTGCCAATGCCTGAAAAATTTCGTAAACAAATTGATGATCAGCCTGATCCTCCTGGTACATATGTTGGTGGTGGTAACTTTAATTATAATCTTACAGAGGTCGTGAATTTGCCAGAGCGACCAGCAGAATATATTGTCTATGTGACGGCAGGGCCCTATAAATCGAATGTGCGTACCGTCAAAATCATGCAAAAAAAAGAATGAGATATTAAATC
>JAHECZ010000007.1:74108-89991 GCA_024641475.1 Gammaproteobacteria bacterium | reverse complement strand
CGCGAATTGTGCAATTCCGGTGGCACAATGTCAACCCGAACGCTGACAACCTGCACAAGTATTTCTGCAAAATCAGATAGATACCTGCGAGCCACGTCTCGTTAAACATTAAAGCGGAAGTGCATTACGTCGCCATCCTTGACGATATATTCCTTGCCTTCCAGCCGCAACTTGCCCACTTCCTTGGCGCCTTGCTCACCTTTGTATTTGATAAAATCATCATAAGCAATCACTTCGGCGCGGATGAAACCTTTCTGGAAATCGGTATGAATGACACCGGCGGCCTGCGGTGCAGTGGCGCCCACATGCACGGTCCAGGCACGCACTTCTTTGACACCGGCAGTGAAATAACTCTGCAAACCTAAAAGCGCATGGCCCGCACGGATCACGCGATTCAAACCTGGCTCATCCAGTTTCATATCGGCGAGGAATGCTTCCTTATCGGCATCGTCCAGTTCGGCAATTTCGGCTTCGATCGCTGCACAAACCGGTACGACCGGTGCACCTTCGGCCTTGGCAATCTCACGAACCCGATCCAGATAGGGATTATTTTCAAACCCGTCTTCGGCCACGTTGGCAATATACATGGTGGGCTTGCCGGTAAGAAAAAAGAATTCGTGGATTAATTTCTGCTGTTCTTCAGACAGTCCCATACCGCGCACCGGTTTGCCTGCATCAAGCTGAGCCCGAATGTTTTCAAGTAATTCCAGTTTGATTTTGGCATCCTTGTCACCCGCTCTGGCCACTTTGGCGACACGCAAAATACCTTTTTCCACCGAATCCAAATCCGCCAGCGCCAGTTCGGTATCGATGACCTCAATGTCACTCCCCGGATCAACTTTACCGGCGACATGGATGACATCATCATTGTGAAAGCAGCGCACCACATGTGCTATGGCATCGGTCTCGCGAATATTCGCTAAAAACTGATTGCCCAGCCCTTCACCTTTGGATGCACCGGCAACCAGACCGGCGATATCGACAAATTCCATTGTCGTTGGCAAAATCTTTTGCGGATTAACGATGGCCGCCAGCGCTTGTAAACGTACATCCGGCACAGGCACGATACCCACGTTGGGTTCAATGGTGCAGAACGGATAATTTTCCGCGGCGATGCCCGCCTTGGTCAGCGCATTAAACAATGTGGATTTACCGACATTAGGCAATCCGACGATACCGCATTTAAAACCCATAAAATTACTTCCAGGTTACGAGGGACAGAGTGATGAGTGACAAGGCGCGTGGTCCTCGTCCCCCATTACTCGTCACTCTTCTTATTTAATTGATTCATGGCGCGTTGTAATTCGCCGTCCTGTACCAGTGGCATCACGGTTAGTGCCCGATCGATTGCAGCACGTATCGCAATATCATCGTCACGACTGATCTTGTTTAACACATGATTAGTCACCTGGGATTTATCGCCCGGATGACCAATACCGATACGTAAGCGCGCAAAATCATTACCGCCGCATTTCTCGATGATGTCGCGCAGGCCATTATGACCACCCGCACCACCGCCTTGTTTAAGTCGCACGACGCCGGTAGATAAATCCAATTCGTCATGCACTACCAGGATATTGTTCAGCGCGATTTTATAAAACTGCATAAAGCTCTGTACCGATTGACCACTGAGATTCATGTAGGTCTGTGGTTTGATTAACCAGACATCATTGCCGCGCCAGGTACTGCGCGCCACCTCCGCATGAAATTTCTTTTCGTGTGAAAAACCGGTTTTATGTTGTTGCGCAAACGCCTCAACAAACCAAAAGCCGGCATTGTGGCGCGTGTTGGCATAGTCTTTACCGGGATTTCCCAGTCCAACAATCAGCTCAACCCGCGCGGACAAATGCCGGCTCCTGTTTCAGCACGCTTATTCGCGTGTTATTTCTTGTCGGTCTTCTTGTCAGCGTCAGCCGCCGGTGCTGCCGCACCCGCTGCAGGTGCTGCTTCAGCCGCAACCGCAACCGGCTTCTCGACTTCTTCGGCGCGTGGCATATGAATACTGACAACGGGTTGATCGTGTTTCTTGCCGTGTGACAGTTCCACAATTTCAACACCAGCCGGCATTGCCAGGTCTGAGAAGTGCATAACTTTGTTGAGTTCCAGGTTAACCAGATCGACGGCAATAAATTCCGGCAGATCCTTGGGCAAACACTGGACTTCGATTTCCACGATATTATGGTTAACCTGTCCGCCTGCTTTCACACCGGGTGCAACATCTGCATTGATAAAATGCAGCGGAATATGCATACGCAATTTCTCAGTTGCACTGACGCGCATCAGATCCATGTGCATGATGATGGGTTTATACGGATGACGTTGCAGATCCTTGATAACCGCGTGTTCTTCACTGCCACCGACAACCACATTCAGCACTTTGGTGAAGAATTTTTCATTGGCGAGTTTGACGAGCAACTCGAGATGATTAAAGGCGACCTGAGTTGGTTCTTTACCGGCGCCATACATGATTCCGGGGACCTTGCCGGCATTGCGCAGGCGGCGGCTCGCACCCTTACCTGTGACGTTGCGCGGCTCGGCCGTAATACTATATTCGGTTGCTGAGCTCATAACTTACTCCTAACTTGATAATATAAAAGACAACATGCCTTGGCATCCTGTCACCTGCCATATCTCCGCGACCAGAGACTATGGATTTGAGCTTGCGCTCAAAATTCTTTGTTAATCCACGAACAACGAACTAACCGATTCTTCATCGCTGATGCGGCGAATCGTTTCAGCCAATAATTCCGCGATACTCAATTGCCGAATCCGTTTACAGGCACGCGCTTCGGGACTCAGCGGTATCGTATCGGTCACCACCAGTTCATCGAGAACAGAGGCATTCAAATTCTTAATTGCCGCTCCGGACAATACCGGATGTGTGCAATACGCCGAGACTCGGGCAGCACCATGTTCCTTCAACGCCTTGGCCGCCGTACACAAAGTGCCCGCGGTATCGACCAAATCATCCACCAGCACACAAGTACGACCTTTAACATCACCAATAATATTCATCACCTTGGCTTCATTAGGTCGCGGACGACGTTTGTCGATAATCGCCAGATCCGCATCGTCCAACTGTTTGGCAATCGCACGAGCTCGTACCACGCCACCGACATCCGGTGACACCACCATCACGTCTTCGTACTTTTGCCGCCAGATGTCACCAAGTAACAACGGCGAAGCATAGACATTATCCACCGGGATATTAAAAAATCCCTGAATCTGGTCGGCATGTAAGTCCACGGTTAACACCCGATCGGTACCTACGGTGGTCAGCATGTCTGCCACGACCTTGGCGGTAATCGGCACGCGTGCCGAACGCGGCCGACGATCCTGTCGTGCATAACCAAAATACGGTAGCACGGCGGTGACACGTGCGGCAGAGGAACGGCGCACCGCATCCACCATCACCAGCATTTCCATCAAATTGTCATTGGTCGGCGCGCAGGTCGACTGAACGATAAACACGTCCTTGCCGCGCACGTTCTCCATAATTTCCACCAGCACTTCGCCGTCACTAAATCTGCCGACGATGGCTTTGCCCAACGGCATCTGCAAACGGCTGACGATATCCTGAGCCAACTGCGGATTCGCATTGCCCGTAAATACCATCATGCTGCCGTTTGACATATCACTCCTAGTCTTATGTAACTAGTAACTGCACTAATTGGCTGGGGTGCCAGGATTACTCGAATCACCCCAAGGTGATTCTCGCCCTGCGGGCCAGTGCCGCTGCGCGTCACTGTTCCATTTTGCTATCGCAAAATGGTCGAACCGAAGTTCTCATCCTAGCTCCGATCTTTCTTTCGTCTTGCTCGCTACTAGCAACTCATCACTAGTAACTGTATTAATTGGCTGGGGTGCTAGGATTACTCGAATCACCCCAAGGTGATTCTCGCCCTGCGGGCCAGTGCCGCTGCGCGTCACTGTTCCATTTTGCTATCGCAAAATGGTCGAACCGAAGTTCTCATCCTAGCTCCGATCTTTCTTTCGTCTTGCTCGCTACTAGCAACTCATCACTAGTAACTGTATTAATTGGCTGGGGTGCTAGGATTCGAACCTAGGTATGCTGGAATCAAAATCCAGTGCCTTACCGCTTGGCGACACCCCAATAATCGTTACGTATTAAATTTTCCAACCACTTCATGCGTGAGCGCCACAATGACAATGCGCTCGGCAACTGCTCCTGCGTTGCCCTACCTCCGCCATCCCTGGCGTCGACCGCTTGGCGACACCCCAATAAAAACTCATTTTTGACTAGACCCTGTCCAGTCTCTCCAGCAACGGTGAGCGATTGACGCCTCGTGCTACAAATCCGCGCCATTGCCCGGATAGTTGCGCCCAGGTTTGTTGGGCGGCTGACTCGGTAGCAAACGTGGCAAAGACACAGGCGCCGGTACCAGTCATTCGGGCGGGGGCAAAAGCCGCGAGGGCATCCAGTGCCGCTGCCACTGCCGGGTAGCCTGCCCGCACACGCGGTTCACAGACATTGCTGAGCCCAGCCTGACCCGCGAGAAAGTCGCGTATTGTAATGGCTGGGCAATCACGTCGCAATTGCGAGTCGGAAAAAACCTTCGCCGTTGAGACATTTACATTGGGGACCAATACCACGAACCAGGCCGGTGGAAGCACTACCGGGGTCAGCTCCTCGCCGACGCCCTGGGCCCAGGCACTGTGGCCATGGATAAAAACCGGCACATCCGCCCCCAAAGTCAGCCCCAGTTGGGCCAATTGCGCCGGGGATTGCTGGCATTTCCAGAGATGGTTTAATGCCACCAGGGTGGTTGCCGCCGTGGAACTGCCACCACCCAAACCACCACCAATGGGCAGCTGCTTATCCAATTCAATGTATACACCTGCCTTGGCGTCAGCGGCCAAAGGTCTCACTAGCTGGGCGGCACGGATAATGATGTCCTGCTCCGCCGTCACCCCGGGTATGTCGTAGGCACGAGTGACCTGACCACTGTCGTCGATGCTAAAACTCAGCGTATCACCGATATCCAGCAGCTGGAAAACCGTTTGCAACAGGTGATAACCGTCTGCACGACGACCAACAATATGTAAAAACAGATTGAGTTTGGCAGGCGCCGGCCAGTGAGTGGTTGTGGTAGAAACCGGCGTAATCATAAGCCTGTGGAGTGATGCTGAATCTGGAACGTCGTTAAAAAACTAGTGTTGGATTGTCCATTCATCCACAACCAGCCGCACATCGATTTGTTTGTCATTACGTGCGATAAAAATTTTATCGGGCAGGCTCAAGCCATTAACCTGGGTATAGCGCCGGAACCGAATCTCCCAATCCGCTTGCTGCAGTCGGGTCAATTGACCTTGAAGATCAAAACCGGGTTGCTGCAACCGTTGTGGCGCGGGAATACCCAGTACCCAATAGCGCAGATCCGTTATCGGCATGTACACCCCGGTTTGGGCATACAGCAATTCTTCGGCGCTATCAGCATAAAAAACTTTCTTATCGGCATTGCGTAATTGCACGCCATGACCGCTGCCGATCAACTGCACTTTGCCCGAACCAAATGGACCTGCCAGTTCAATCTGATAATTATCACCTTGCTGCGCCCATTGCATATCCAGATTCCAGGCAGACTCCTGATTATTCACCGCTAACCGGCCGCTAATATGCCATTGTTGCAATTTTTCGATGGCGTGACGATGCTGTTGCCAAACAACACCACCGTCAGCTACTTCTGGAATTTCCGGAACAGACTGACAGGCTACCAGTGTGAGGCCTGCCAACATTGAGACAATATATTTCATTTGATAAAGCGTTTGATGACGTCCTGCAGCACCTTATGATTGGGTGTATCACGCAGGGCTTCGTCCCAAATATGTCGAGCCGCTTGTTTCTCACCGCTTACCCACAGGACTTCTCCCAGGTGCGCCGCGACTTCCGCATCCTTGAGTTTGTCAAAAGCGCTGCGCAAAAACTTCAATGCATCGGCATAATTACCCAATCGGTAATTCGCCCAGCCCAGACTGTCCAGAATCGCCGGATCATCGGGTTGTAGCTTGTAGGCTTTGGTAATGTATTGCATGCCTTCGGCAATTTTTTCGGTTCGATCAATCAGGGTATATCCCAACGCGTTGAGTGCTTGCGCATTGGCAGGATCGCGCTTGATGATCGTCCCTAAATCCGCCAGAGTAACCTCAAGATGTTCGACTTTCTCTGCCGCCAGAGCGCGTGCATAAAGCAGTTGATTATTATCGGGTTGCCTGGTTAACGCTTCATTGTAAAAATCATAGGCTTCCTGATTGAGCCTGGCTTCACGCAGGATTTCACCTTCGGCGAGTAGCAAGCGTTCTTCCATCTCGGTAGTTTCAACCGGAATTGCATGGATGCGCTCACGTGCTTGTTTAACTTGCCCACGTTGTGCCTCGATCATCGCAATACGCACTTGTGCGTCAAGCATATGCTGACCGCCACTCACAGCAGTGTAATCATCTACTGCAGCAGCTAAATCATTACGGGTTTCAGCGATCTGACCCAGATAAAAATGCGATTCCGATTCCATCTGTTGCTTCTTTACCAGACTGCGAAAATAACCTTCGGCTTCCTTTAAATCATGCAGCTGCATGGCGAGCAGTCCCAGTGCGTATCGGGCTTCCTGATCGTTCGCATCCAGTTTTAGCAAGGCTTTGTATTGTACCTGCGCATCGTTATAGCGTTTTTCATCGACCAACCGCCGCGCAAAATATTGGTGTAACCCGTGATTACCTGGATCGGCATTGACCGCCTGTTGCAACGAATTGAAAGCATCAACTTTTTTACCCTGGCGTAACAATACCGTGCTTTTGAGAATCTGCGCATCGGTCATTTTCGGTTGCAACACCAATACCTGGTTCACTGCATCGTAGGCTTTATCCAAATCGCCTACCATCAATGCCAGCTGACTATAGGCATAGAGTGCTTCTGGATCGTTTTTGTGATCCTCGATCAATTCCTGCATGACACCCAGCGCAGTATTTTTATCTTTTTCCTTGCTGAGCAAGGCGCTGACCAACATGAACCCTTTCTGGGCACCTTGATCACTCAAGGCAATAACACGTTCCAAATGCATTTTGGCGGGTTTGACCTTGCCGCTGCGAATATACATTGCTGCGGCCACCTGATGCGCATCCACATTGTCGGGCTCCAACTTCACCCAAAGTTCTGCCATTTCCAGCGCTGCTTTGTCATTACGGGCGTACACGGCAATACGCGCGGCCCGCTCGATGACCCGTGGGTCCTGGGTAAGACGCGCTGCGGCCGCATACTGCGAGACCGCCAAATCAATATTGCCGCGTTGCCCGGCAATTTCCGCCGTCAACAGACGAAACAACATTTCTGCGGATAATTTAACTCTGGGGACATCACTGCTATCCACTGTCGCAGTCGTTTTTTGCTTACCCGGCTGTGCAGCAACGGTAATTACTTTGACTGGGTCAGGATTACTATCCGTGGTATTTGCCACTGGAACCGTTGGCGGTATATCGATGGCACAGGCGGAAATAGTTGCACTGACGCACACTAACAACATTGATTGGATCACGCGCATAGTAAAATTACCTGTTTTCTGCAATTATCTCGTTCAACTATAACCAACTTTTTGACGGTTTACCTTGTATAATTGGCTCATGGCAACAATTTTCAAGATACCAAGCCAAATGCAGGTTAACTCTATTTTCCGGCCCAGACTGTGACCCTACTCGCCTTCGGGATAAACCATAAAACCGCCCCGGTTGATATCCGGGAGAAAGTCGCTTTTTCGCCTGAAAAGGTCGCGGAAGCCTTGCGCGACCTGGTTTCCCGTCAGCCAGTCTCTGAGGCCGTCATCCTCTCCACCTGTAACCGTACCGAGGTATATTGTGGACTGGATTATCCTGATAACGACACGGTAGCCGAATGGTTTAGCCGGTATCACCATCTGCCAGTCGATTCTTTTACACCCTATCTCTATGCCCATACAGACGGAGATGCCGTCCAACATATTCTCCGGGTTGCCAGCGGTCTGGATTCCCTGGTGTTGGGAGAACCGCAAATTCTGGGCCAGATTAAAGAAGCCTATACCACCGCCTATGCCAGCGGTGCGATTGGTTCGCAACTCAATCGCCTGTTTCAACATACTTTTGCCGTAGCCAAACAGGTACGCACCGATACGGCGATTGGGGCCAGCCCGGTCTCCGTGGCCTTTGCAGCGGTATCACTGGCCAAACAAATCTTTACCGATCTGAGCGAACATACCGTGTTACTGATAGGCGCGGGTGAAACCATTGAGTTGGTGGCACGGCATCTGGTGGAAAACAAAGTCAGCAAGATCATCGTCGCCAATCGGACAGTCGAACGTGCCGCTGAACTGGCCCGCACCTTTAATGGCACGGCGATCGCTCTGGGAAATATTCCTGAACGACTGGTTGAAGCCGACATCATTATTTCTTCCACTGCCAGTCCGTTACCAATCCTCGGCAAGGGTGCGGTTGAAAGTGCACTCAAGCTGCGCAAACACCGGCCGTTATTCATGGTGGATTTGGCCGTACCGCGCGACATCGAACCCGAAGTGGCACAACTGCGCGATGTGTATTTATATACCGTCGATGACTTGCATGAAGTGATCGAAGAAAACCGTAAATCACGCCAAGAGGCGGCTCTGCAGGCAGAACAAATCATCTCGACTCAAGTTGAGCATTACATGGGCTGGTTGCGCTCATTGGATGCGGTTGATGCTATCCGTGCCTATCGCGAACGCGCTGAGCACATGCGTGATGAAGTTCTGGCTGATGCGCATCGGCTATTGGCCGCCGGCAAGGATCCGCAAGTCGTGATGACGGAACTGGCGCGGACACTGACCAATAAACTCACTCATTCTCCCAGTGTACAAATGAAACATGCTGCATATCATGGCGAACAGGAAGTTCTCAAACACGCCGCGCAGATTCTCGGTCTCGACGATAAATCCACTTAGGTAATTTGCCATGAATAAAAAGTTGCACAGCAAGTTGCAGCATCTTGTCGAGCGTCTGGAAGAAATTGGCCGTTTGCTTGCCGAACCGACAGTGATTCGTGATCAAACGCGGTTTCGTGCGCTCTCGCAGGAATATGCGCAGATCAATCCAGTCGTTACCTGTTATCAAAACTATCAGGCCAGCCTGCATGATATCGACGAGGCCACCAAGATGCTCGGCGAGAACGATGCGGAAATGCGCGAAATGGCCCAGGAAGAATTACACAGTGCCGAGCAACGGCGCGATCAGTTGGCCGCTGACCTGCAACTCTTGATGCTACCCACCGATCCCAATGATGATAAAAATATCTTTATTGAAATTCGTGCCGGCACCGGTGGCGATGAAGCCGCGATCTTCGCGGGCGATTTATTTCGCATGTATTCCAAATACGTGGAAAAACGTCGTTGGCATCTGGAGATCATTAACGCCAACCCCGGTGAACATGGCGGCTACAAGGAAATCATTGCGCGCATTGAAGGTCAAGGCGCCTATTCACGCATGAAATTCGAATCCGGTGGTCATCGCGTGCAACGGGTACCCGCAACCGAGGCGCAGGGACGCATTCATACTTCCGCTTGCACGGTTGCCATCATGCCTGAGGTCGATGAAGTGGAAGCCATCGATATCAGTCCGGCCGATTTGAAGGTCGATACGTATCGCGCTTCCGGTGCCGGTGGTCAGCACGTGAATAAAACCGAATCGGCCATTCGCATTACCCATATGCCCAGCGGGATTGTGGTGGAATGTCAGGATGAACGTTCACAACACAAGAACCGCTCGCGTGCCATGTCGTTATTGCGCGCACGTTTATTAGACGCGGAGCAGAGCAAACAGCGGACCGCCCAGGAACAAACCCGCCGCGAACTGGTGGGCAGTGGCGATCGTTCCGAACGCATCCGCACTTATAATTTTCCGCAAGGCCGCGTGACCGATCACCGCATCAATCTGACGTTATATAAACTCGATGCAGTCATGGAAGGCGGCATGGATGATTTGATCAATCCATTGATTCATGAACATCAGGCGGATCTGCTGGCACGGATCAGTGAGGAAGGATAATTGGATAGTGGCAGACTGCGATAAGTTTGAACTATTTTTCCAACTGGCCAGACACCTAGCTACGTACATCAAATAAATTGTGAATCAAACCATCCACAACACATTGCAACAGACCATCGCGCTACTGACCTCCTCCGACAGCGCGCGGCTGGATGCTGAGTTGTTGCTGGCGCATGTGCTACAGCAATCACGCGAATACTTACATACCTGGCCGGAACAGCAACTGAGTCCGGCACAAACTGAAGAATTCAATACTCTTATATATAAGCGTCGCGACGGCTGGCCTATTGCCTATCTTGTCGGTCATCAGGCTTTCTGGACCCTGGATTTACTTGTTACCCCTGCCACACTGATTCCACGACCCGAAACAGAATTGCTCATTGAAACGGCGCTGTCATTATTTCCTGATGAGCAGCCACGCACGGTGATCGATCTTGGTACGGGCAGCGGCGCGATTGCGCTGGCGATTGCCAAAGAACGGCCACACTGGCATGTGCACGCCACCGACGCATCGATTGATGCACTTGCCGTGGCACGCGAAAATGCGCGACGTCATCAAATCCACAATGTGACTTTTCGTCAAGGCAGTTGGTATGCTGCATTACCTGCAGAGTTACGCGCCGATCTGATTGTCAGCAATCCACCCTACATTTGCGTGAATGATCCCCATCTATCGCAGGGCGATGTGCGCTTTGAGCCTGTCAGCGCATTGATTGCAGGCACTGATGGTTTGGACTCAATACGCGATATTCTGATCAAAGCGCCTCAACACCTGGACGCTGCGGGTTGGGTGTTACTGGAGCATGGCTACGATCAAGCCGAAACCGTACATACACTATTAGTTAGCCATCACTTTCACCAAATAAGCCAACACACTGATTTGGCTGGACATACGCGTGTCACACAGGGGCAAGTCTGACGCATTAGCGACTATAGAATTCTTCTATATATGTTGTAGTTCGCCAATCATGGGTTAGGCTTAAGCTATGACTGATTTGATCGAACACCGCAAAACCCGCGAAGTTAATTTCGACGCACTACACCCCGATCCCAATCAGGCGCAATCGGCATTGTGGTGGTTGACGGGAATTCCAGGATTTCTTCATGGCACGGTACTGGGGCCGCAACGTCTGCTGCTGCATTATGATGTCGAACACCTTACGCTGGCGATGATTGAGTCTGCCCTGGCCGAACTTGGATTTCATCTGGATAACAGCCTGTTGTGTAAATTGCGCCGGGCGCTGTATTACTATACCGAAACCAATGAACGTGCCCATCTTGGTCTGAAAACCACCACCAAGGATTTTACCCGCGCGGTCTTTACCAAGCACTATCAGGATAAACCGCATGGCTGCCGCGATGATCGTCCCGCCCATTGGCGTGAATACCGCTAACATCTCTACCGTTCTGTTGTATCCTTTCCTCTATTAATCTCGCCACGAGTAAGCGAGCACCTGTATGGACGATCAGCAATTATTACGTTATAGCCGCCATATTCTCTTGCCACAGGTCGATGCGGTCGGTCAACAACGCCTGCTCGATGCCACGGTATTGATTATTGGGCTGGGTGGGTTGGGTTCACCACTGGCGATGTATCTGGCCAGCAGTGGCGTCGGTCATTTGATTTTGGCTGATGGCGACTCCGTGGAGATTTCCAATCTGCAGCGACAGATTATCCACACCACCGCCGACATCGGCCGCCCCAAAGTTGACAGTGCTCGTGAACATTTATTGCAACTCAATCCACATATCCGCATCACCACGCTCGCGCAACGGCTGGATGAATCAAATTTATTGAAATATATTTCGCAGGCTGATGTGGTGGTGGATGGCAGCGACAATTTCGCCACCCGCTTTGCAATCAATCGTGCCTGCGTCAAAGTCAGAAAACCGTTAGTGAGTGGCGCCGCCATTCGCTTCGAAGGCCAGGTCAGCGTATTTGATCCTCGCCGTGCCGACAGTCCCTGCTATCACTGCCTATATAAAGAAGTCGATGAAGAAGAATTGCGTTGCGCTGAAAACGGTGTGCTGGCACCGGTGGTTGGCATGATCGGTACTCTGCAAGCCATTGAGGTACTCAAGCTATTAATTAATATCGGCGAGAACCTGGCCGGTCGGCTGATCATCATCGATGCGCTGACGATGGACATCCGCACCCTGAAATTAACCAAGGACCCTGCTTGTCCGATTTGTAGCGATCAAACACCAACTGCGGCCTAAAACTCAAAATCCAAAAACACCTGGTAGTCGTTGCGCGAGTATGTATCTGTAGAAATAGAGGAATCGTTATTGGTGTGGCCATATCTCAAGCCCAGCGACGTATGCCTGGTTAATTTCCGCATAGCTTGCAATGCCAGAATTTTACGATCATCCTTACGCGTTATACCGGCTGCCTCAGCATAATGACTTTGTCGGTATTGCAACTCCTCACGAAACTTCCAGTTTAGCTCCACCGTCTGTTCCAGTCGCAAGCGTAGATCATGCCGTGTTGGCGAATAATTGACAGTCGAAGTATTTTGCCGATTATTGGTTTCCAGTTCATAGCGCATGCGCATTTTACCAAAAATTGTCGGTTGCCAGTATTCTATACGGCCTTGCAGACGCGAACCTTGCAGATAATTATAAAGAGCATTGTCTGAATTGATATCATTGTAGCGTAAGCGCAACAGTACATGACTATCGGCAGATACATTGCGGCGTGCAGAAATCTTAAAATCAAGTATCGACTGATAACTATTCCCACCCAAATTGCTTTTTTCAATCCCTGCTTCCGGCAATAAACTCCATCCTCCCCAGTTTGTCTTGTATCCCAAACTGGCACTCAACTGATTAAAGTCGGCAGTATTCACACGGCTGTAATCCTGCAGATAAGCATAACCGTTGAAGATCAGTCGATCCATTACAGGCAGGTTGGCATAGACAAGTGCTTCCGAATAGTTATCGCTTTGATGACTGGGCGAATCTGACGCAATGAGATTAACATTATTATCATGCCCATACGCAATGGTCGCGCCTGCAATTATCTGCTTTGCGGGTAGTGCTTGCGTTGTTTTAAGTTGCTGTAGTCGATACTTCGCAAGCGTAGTAAGTTTGGCATCCTGCGTGGCAGCGGCAGCTAATTGATACCAGGTAACAGCCTGTTCCTGATTTCCCACACGTTGCGCGGTTAATCCCAGATTGTAATGTGCCAATTGCGCCATGCGTGGATCGGTTGCCGTCAAAACAAACTGGTGTTCCGCCTGGGGGTATTGTTTTAGTTTGAAGTAACACACACCTAAATTAAAATGCAGCGCACTGCTATCCAGACCGATACTTTCTGCACGAAGAAAATAGGACAATGCAGACTGATGATCCCCTTTTTCAAACGCTGCAATACCCTTGTCAAAGTCAGCTTGATTTTCTGCTGCAATAACTGGTGGCACAAATAAAATCAGACACAATATCATACTGCTCCATGACATCACGAACTGTCTGACTCCAGAATTCCGCATAGTGGCAATCTCTCCGCAATGACTAAAAATTAAAATACCGCCCCGTTACCGAGGCGGTATTTACCATCAAACGCAAAGCAGTCTTTATGGTAACGGCATTTTTACATCATCATGACTTTCTGTCGAGGACTCATGCGAAGATTCCTTGCTGTCTTCCGCCTGTTCCTTGCTTTCGGCCGCATGCTCCTTGCTGTCATCGGCATGATCCTTGTCTTCATTCATGTCATCTTTGGAATGATCGCCATTTTTGGCATGATGCTCCTGTTCATCTTTTTCCACTGCGTCAGGAAGCTTGATGTCATTGGTAACTTCACTCGGATCATTGTGTTTGACCACATCCATGGTGACATCATCCACATCGGGTGAATTTGCCGCCATAGCCAGTGAAAATGGCGCGCTTAACATCATCATTAATAACAGTGAACGATAGCCTTTCATATTATTTCTCCTTTAAATAAATCAGATTGATACGAACCGTTTCGTCGGCATTGCCGCGGCAGACGGTACACGGGTGGTTACATTAACCATGAAGGTTCGGGTCTTGCCTTTACTGGTGATGCTTGCCAACAGCGGCCTGTCGGTCTTGCCGTGTGCAATTAAAGGTAACACCAGCCGATTGGAACCTTTGCGCAACGAGGTCTGCCACTCCAGTTGTTGTTTGGTGCGATAGCCAGCCAATTCAATATTCGCAGGCAGTTCCAGTCGCAATGTGGCATTTTCAATATCGACCGGCGAATTAAACACCAGGTTAACCGGCTGAGTTTGCTCCGCCACCAACTCAAGATTAATAACGCCCTTGATGCCGGAATTATTCATTCCTGACGGAGGCATTAATACCAGCCACAATCCCAGGCTCGCCGCTAACGCCGTAGAGAATCCCGCAACAAAACCATATCGCTGTATACGAGGTTGCCTTACTCTTGCAGGCAGTTTGTGTAAAACGCGCGACTCAAAATCCTTGCTGGCTGGCGGATAGGGCAATTCCACCAGGCGACGTTGCAATTGCTGTGCGAACAGCACATGTTGACGACAGACATTACAATCGCTCACATGATGCTCGAATGCAATTTTCTGCAATGGGGTTGATTTCCCATCCAGGTATTCATCGAGTAACTCTTGAATTTGTGTGCATTGCATTGTGTTGTCCTCTACTGTGTAACACGTAGTTCATTGTCAAAAGGTTCCACTAATAATTTTTCGCGCAGTTGGCGGCGTGCCCGGTGTAAACGCGATTTGAGTGTACCAAGGGGAACTTCCAGGACAGATTCCAATTCAACAAGTGTGTAGCCTTCCATGTCATGCAGCACGATGACGGCACGGTGATCGGCGCTTAACGTATCCAATGCGGTTTCAATCCGTTGCTGTTCAAGTAACCGCATTGTCATTTCTTCTGCAGAGCCATTTGGACAGGGAACAGCCAGGATGGCCTCGTCAGCAACTTCGCCACTATCTATCTGCTTATCCTGTTTTTGCTTTCGCACCGAGTCGATAAACAGGTTATACATCGCTCTAAGCAGCCAGCTTTTGGCATTGTCCAATTCATTCAGTGAACTGGACCTGGCATACATGCGTGTGAGTAATTCCTGCACGAGATCTTCCGCATTTTGACGGTGACCGCAAAGGCGATAAGCCTGACGATAGAGTTGCGGTAACAAGGGCCGCACCAATGAGTCAAATTGTCTGGCACGGGAACTGGACGATTTAAATAGGGCCATAGGCGATACACGTAGAACCGGGGCAAAAGGTTCCAATATTTTGGCTGAAATTACTGTCCATGTCTGTCAGTTATGGGTGTGCATCTAGCCATTGACCCTGCCAGAATCGCCACCTATCCTGCAGACTACTCCGACGATAAAACATAACGGCTTGCCAAGGAGGCCATGCAATGAAGATTTCTACCGCCCTACCGCTATTCCTGCTCTTGAACGCTGCGCCTGTCTTCGCCGGGGACGTCGATGTAGAAGATGTGCATGTCAGTAAATCGGGGGACAATCATTACGACTTCGATGTCACCCTCAGGCATGCCGATAGCGGCTGGGATCACTACGCGGATAAATGGGATGTGCAGGGACCCGATGGCAAGATTTACGCTACGCGGGTTTTATATCATCCCCATGTCAGTGAACAACCGTTTACGCGTTCACTGGAAGATGTTGCCATCCCGGCTGAGGTGAAAGAAGTCTCCGTTCGCGCCCATGCCAAGCCGCATGGTTATGGTGGAAAAACTAAAACGGTGAAATTACCGTAACACTGAACCCTCACCCCTGCCCTCTCCCTAAGGGCGGGGGTGTCAGCAATTTCTTAATGTTTGGTATCTGAGGAAGGCAGCGCTGCCG
>JAHECZ010000007.1:0-74008 GCA_024641475.1 Gammaproteobacteria bacterium | reverse complement strand
AGTGTGTCGTTCATTAAAATAGGAAAGCTTGTCTGTGAGTTGCCTCCTGGAGTGACCGTCGACGGCAAGGATGCCGTCGTCGAGCGACAGGGATGTCAAGCTTGCGTGTCACGCCAGGAGGCAACTCACAGACGAGCACATTACCTACAAATTACTTCTTCAATTTTTCAAGCAGCAGCTTATTGACCTGTGCCGGATCCGCCTTACCCTGCGATAACTTCATCACCTGACCAACAAAAAAGCCCAGCACTTTATCTTTACCGGCCCGGTATTGTTCCACTTGTCCGGCATTGTTCGCGATCAGTTCATCGATGATTTTTTCCACCGCGCTATTATCGGCTGGTTTCAGCCCACGTTTTTCGATGATCGTGTCGGCATCACCTTCGCCATTCCACATTGCGTCAAACACTTCCTTGGCCATCTTGCTGGTGATCGCGCCTGCGGTTAACCGTTGCAGCATACCCGCCAGATGGGCGGCACTGATGGGGCTGTCAGTTATCAATTTGTCTTCTTTATTGAGTCGGCCAGAGAGTTCGCTGATGATCCAGTTAGCAGCAAGCTTGGCTTCACCGGCCGTCTTAACCACCGTTTCAAAATAATTCGCCAGATCCCGATCGCCGGTCAGAATCGCCGCATCGTAATCACTCAAACCAAACGCCTGCATGAAACGCTGCTTCTTGGCATCGGGTAACTCCGGCAACGTTTCGCGTACGGCTTGAATATCCTGTGCATTGATTGCCAACGGCAGTAAATCCGGATCGGGGAAATAGCGATAGTCCATCGCTTCTTCCTTGGAGCGCATCGAGCGGGTTTCATGTTTATTGGCATCATACAGCCGGGTTTCCTGTACGACCTTGCCACCGCTTTCGAGGATATCGATCTGCCGCTCCACCTCGAAATTGATCGCGCGTTCGACAAAGCGGAATGAATTGATATTTTTTAATTCCGCGCGTGTGCCAAATTCAGGGGCACCTTTCTTGCGTACCGATACATTGGCATCACAGCGGAACGACCCCTCCTGCATGTTGCCATCACAGATCTCCAGATACCGTACCAACGAATGGATCTTCTTCATATAGGCAACGGCTTCCTTGGCGGAGCGCATATCCGGTTCTGACACAATTTCCAATAATGGCGTGCCAGCGCGATTCAGATCGATGCCGGTCATGCCATGAAAATCTTCGTGCAACGATTTACCGGCATCTTCTTCCAGATGCGCACGGGTAATGCCGATGGTTTTGGAACTGCCATCTTCCAACTCAATGGTAAGCTTACCTTTGCCAACCACTGGCAATTCATATTGCGAGATTTGATAGCCCTTGGGGAGATCCGGATAGAAATAATTTTTGCGCGCAAAAATGGATTTCGGCGCAATCTGCGCACCCACGGCCAGACCAAACTTGATCGCCATGCGCACCGCTTCTTTGTTCAATACCGGTAATACACCCGGCAGACCCAAATCCACGGCACAGGCTTGTGTGTTCGGCTCCGCGCCAAACGCGATAGAAGCGCCGGAGAAAATCTTGCTCCTGGTTGCCAGCTGCGTGTGAATTTCCAGACCGATGACGGTTTCCCATTCCATAAAATCAGTTCCTACTTGTTGGCTATCACCGGGCTGAAGGTTGGGATTCACCACGCTTATCGCATCGACGCGCCATCCTGGCTTGACGATGCGCGCGCCACTTCCCTGTGGCGCTGGCGCGTAATGAATCCCAACCTCCATCCCTCACGTTAAATTTTATTCAAACCCTTTAGGCATTTGCGTATGCCAATTCGTGACCTGCTGATACTGATGCGCAATGTTCAGTAATTTCGCTTCACTGAAATAATTTCCTACCAGTTGCAATCCTACCGGCAAGTTGTGCGCAAAGCCGGCCGGGATCGACATACCGGGCAGACCGGCGAGATTCACCGCGATGGTGTAGATATCACACAGGTACATGGTAATGGGATCATCGCTATGCTCACCCAATTTGAACGCCGTGTTGGGTGACGTCGGTCCCATAATTACATCGACTTTTTCAAAGGCGCGTTTGAAATCGTCGCTGATCAAACGCCGTACCTTTTGTGCTTTGAGATAATAGGCATCGTAATACCCGGCAGACAATGCATAGGTGCCGATCATGATGCGCCGTTTAACCTCTGCACCGAAACCTTCGCCGCGACTGCGTTGATACAGATCGTTTAAATCTTTGGGATCGTTACAGCGATAGCCAAAACGCACACCATCGAAACGCGACAGGTTCGAGGAACACTCCGCCGGAGCAATCACATAGTACGCCGGTACGGATAAATGACTATTGGGCAAACTGATATCGGTGATCGTTGCGCCGAGTTTTTTGTATTCAGCAATGGCGGTTTCGATCACCTTCGCCACATCACTATTTAATCCGGCCGCAAAATATTCCTTGGGCAAGCCAATACGCAACCCTTGCAAGCTATCCTTGAGACTGGCAGTGTAATTCACTGTCGGCCGATTCAAGGAAGTCGAATCCTTGTCGTCAAATCCCACCATCGTATTGAGCAACAGCGCCGCATCTTCAGCGGTTTGGGTGATCGGTCCGGCTTGATCCAGACTCGAAGCAAACGCAATCATGCCCCAGCGTGACACCAAACCATAAGTTGGTTTCAATCCGGTGAGGTTACATAACGCAGCGGGTTGGCGAATCGATCCGCCGGTATCAGTACCGGTCGCTGCCGGCGTCAAGCGTGCGGCCACAGCCGCCGCAGAGCCGCCCGATGATCCACCCGGCACACGGGTGGTATCCCAGGGATTTTTTACCGGACCGTAATAACTGGTTTCATTGGATGAACCCATCGCAAACTCATCCATGTTAAGTTTACCCAACATCACCAGACCAGCCTGTTTGCATTTGCTGACCACCGTCGCGTCATAAGGCGCGATGAAGTTATCCAGCATTTTGGAACCACAGCTGGTTTTGACACCCTGCGTACAAAAGATATCTTTTTGCGCCAGTGGCACTCCCGTCAGCGCGGCCATTGAACCTTTGGCAAGCTGTGCGTCTGCCTGTTTGGCTTGTGCCAGTGCCTGTTCTGCTGTGATTGATACAAAACTGTTAAGGGTTTTATCGTGTTTGGCAATGCGGTCCAGAAAATGTTGCGTGACTTCAACGCTGGAGAATTGCTTGGTATGTAATCCTGCGGCCAATTCGGCCAGACTCTTGCGATATAAGCTCATTACTTGACCTTCTTATTCGATGACCTTGGGTACCAAATACAAACCCGCATCAACTTGCGGAGCGATAGCCTGGAATTGATCGCGCTGATTGGTCTCAGTCACCACATCCTCACGTAACCGCTGGGTTGCATCGAGTGGATGAGCCATCGGTTCCACCTGCTCCGTCGATACCGCATTCATCTGCTCGACCAATTGCAGGATGTTGGACAGATTCGTGGCATAACCGGGGATGGCACTGGCATCGATATCGAGCCGAGCCAGCTGGGCAATTTTCTTCACCTTATCTGCATCTAGTGTCATTCGCGTTTCCTGATAGCGGGTTAGTCAATTATGCGAGCCGTTCACAAAAGTTTTAAGTTATCACAGTTCCGGCTTGCCCAAACACCCCGGTATTTATTAAAGTAGCGTGTCAACCCCCGAATTAGCAGGCAATCAAAAGGAAAGTATGTTTAAACGACTAACAGGACTGTTTTCCAACGATATTTCCATCGACCTTGGTACCGCCAACACCCTGATCTACGTCCGGGGCCAGGGTATTGTACTCAATGAACCGTCCGTCGTGGCAATTCGCCAGGAGCGCGGACCGGGTGGCCCCAAGAGTATTGCCGCCGTCGGTCTGGAGGCTAAACGTATGTTGGGCCGCACCCCTGGCAATATTGTCGCCATTCGCCCGATGAAAGACGGCGTGATTGCTGATTTTACCGTCACTGAAAAGATGTTGCAGCATTTCATCCGTAAGGTTCATGACAATAAATTCTTCCGTCCCAGCCCGCGCGTGCTGGTGTGCGTCCCTTGCGGCTCGACCCAGGTAGAACGCCGTGCCATCCGTGAATCCGCCTTTGGCGCCGGTGCCCGTGAGGTATTCCTTATAGAAGAGCCGATGGCCGCCGCGATTGGTGCCGGTTTACCCATTTCCGAAGCCAGTGGTTCGATGGTATTGGATATCGGTGGCGGTACCACCGAAGTCGCCGTGATCTCCTTGAGCGGTATCGTCTACGCCGCCTCGGTGCGCATCGGTGGCGATCGCTTTGACGAAGCCATTGTGAATTACATTCGCCGTAACTACGGTAGCCTGATCGGTGAATCTACCGCCGAAACCATCAAACAGACGATTGGTTCAGCCTATCCCGGCAGCGAAGTGCGGGAAATGGAAGTGCGTGGTCGCAATCTGGCCGAAGGTGTGCCGCGCAGCTTTACCCTCAACAGCAATGAAATCCTTGAAGCCTTGCAGGAACCCCTGTCAGGTATCGTCAGCGCAGTGAAAACCGCCTTGGAACAAACACCACCCGAATTGGCAGCAGACATTGCTGAACGTGGTATGGTGTTGACCGGTGGCGGTGCCCTGCTGCGCGACCTGGATCGCCTGCTCATGGAAGAAACCGGCTTGCCGGTGCTGATTGCCGAAGATCCACTCACCTGTGTTGCTCGTGGTGGTGGCCGCGCATTGGAAATGATCGATGAAGGCGGCGGCGATTTGTTTACGGTTGAATAAGACCGATCCCAATATTGCGCATGACTCGTCAGGCGCCGGTGAGTAATTCAACCTCTTCACCGGCGTCTGACGGTTATTACTCCGGAGGCCCCTGTTAAACATCTTTTCGTACAAGGTCCCTCGCATACCACCCGTGTAATGATTCTGGCTGTGGTATCGATTGTGTTGATGACCCTGGATCACCGCTATCAGGCAACCGACAATTTGCGATCTTTCCTCAATGGTGTGGCCTACCCATTGCGTACGATTACCGATTTGCCCAATGAACTTGGCGACATGGCTTCGACAACCTTTGTCAGCCGTAGCACCTTGCAGGAACAAAACCAGACACTGCAAGTCCAGAACGAATTGCTCAAAGCCAAACTGCAAAAATATACCGCACTCGAAGCTGAAAACACCCAGTTACGCAAACTCCTTAAATCCGTGCAGGAGAATCAGAATCAACTCAATCGCGCCATTGTCGCCGAGATTCTGTCTACCGATCTGGATCCGTTCCGGCGTCAGGTCGTGCTCAGTAAAGGCAGTGATGACGACGTCTATGTCGGTCAGCCGATTATCAGTGCCGAAGGTGTCATGGGTCAGGTGATTCAGGTGAGCGCTTTCTCCAGCATCGCGATGCTGATTACCGATCCCAGTCATGCCTTGCCAGTGCAGGTGAACCGTAACGGCGTGCGCGCCATTGCCACTGGGGAACCCCATAAAAATCAGCTCAGATTGCTGCATCAACCCAATAACACCGACATTGTGGTGGGCGATGAACTGGTGACTTCCGGTTTGGGCTGTGTTTTTCCCGCTGGTTACCCGGTGGGTAAAGTCATTGACGTGAATATCAACCCCAGCCTGCCTTTTGCACAGATTACTGTTGAAACCTCGGCGCTGCTGGATCGTCACCGGCAGGTGTTATTGGTATGGCCGGATAGCAAACGTCTGGGTGGCAAAAGTGGTTGCGCCAATTTGCTCAGTAAGGATCAACATAAATGAACACCACTCCGCATAACGGCCTGGTCATTCTCGCCAGTTTTATGGTGGCCTATCTGCTCACCATGTTGCCTTTGCCGGATTGGTTAGGCCTGTTGCGACCGTATTGGGTCGCCATGGTATTGATGTATTGGTGCATGGCGCTGCCACATCGCGTCGGTGTCGGTATCGGTTGGTTAAGCGGCTTGTTTCTGGATGTGGTCTACAACGCCCTGCTTGGACAACATGCCTTGGGCCTGGCCTTGCTGGCCTATTTCACGGTCACTTTACATCAGCGCGTGCGCGTCTTTCCTTTGTGGCAACAATCCCTGACGATCTATGTGTTGTGTCTGATTTACGCCGCGCTGGTATTGTGGGTCAAGGGCATGACCGGCCATCCACCCGCAAGTTTATTCTGGTATCTAATACCAACCTTCACAACCGCACTGTGCTGGCCGCCGGTATTTTTATTGATGCGTCGCATTCGACGCGGCTTCCATG
This sequence comes from Gammaproteobacteria bacterium, assembly GCA_024641475.1. GTDB lineage: Bacteria > Pseudomonadota > Gammaproteobacteria > UBA6429 > Thiohalophilaceae > JACQBC01. The sequence goes on along the minus strand of JAHECZ010000007.1, from coordinate 67,859 downwards.
TAGCCTGACTGTATGGTGCAGTTCTCCCGTCTTACCCTCAAGGATCATTTACGCGAGACCCATCTGTTCAATCAGCGTGTTGTTTTTGCTGCTGCGGTGGTCATCCTGTTGTTTATTGCCTTGTTAGCGCGAATTTTTTACCTGCAGGTCATTCAACACGATCACTACAGCACGCTGTCGGAAGATAACCGCTTTACGTTGTTACCTCTGCCGCCAACTCGTGGGCTCATCTATGATCGCAACGGCATTCTGCTGGCGCAAAATCTGCCTACCTTTACGCTGGAACTGATTCCGGCAAAACTCAGCAATCTCAAAGAGACCATCGCCACACTGGAAACCATGGTCAACATCACCGCTGAAGACAAGCGGCGTTTCTACAAATTAGTCAAAAAACGCCGCCGCTTTGAAGGTATTCCGTTACGCTTTCGTCTTACAGATGAAGAAGTGGCCAAACTGGCCGTCAATCAATATCGCTTGCCCGGTATCGAGATAAACGCCGAACTGACCCGCCAGTACCCTCATGGCGCCCTGGCTTCGCATGCTATCGGTTATGTCGCGCGCATCAGTGAAGATGATTTGCAAAAACTCGATACCACTCGCTATGCCGCAACACGCTATATTGGCAAAGTTGGCGTGGAAAAGGCCTACGAAGAAATTCTGCACGGCGAAGTGGGATATCAGGAAGTGGAAATCAATGCGCAGGGACGTGAAGTCAATGTCCGTCAGGGTACATTACCGATACCAGGTAAAAACATCTATCTGTCTCTGGATCTGAATGTGCAGCGTGTCGCTGAACAATCCTTCAAAGATTACAGCGGTGCTTTGGTCGCTATCGATCCGAGTGATGGCGCCATTTTAGCACTGGTGAGTCTGCCGACATTTGATCCCAATTTATTCGTCAACGGCATCGACACCGATACTTACAAAGAACTCAATGAATCACCGACACAACCCTTATTCAATCGTGCCTTGCAGGGCCGTTATCCACCAGGATCCACCATTAAACCTTTTATTGGTCTGAATGCATTGGACTACAACACCATCACACCGGAGAAAAGTATCAATTGCCCCGGTTACTACTCCCTGAAAAATGATGAGCGGCATTATCGTGATTGGCGTAAAGAAGGTCATGGCCACACGAATTTATTAAAAGCAATTACAGAATCCTGTGACGTTTACTTCTATGACGTCGCACTCAATCTCAATATCGACAAGATGCACCAGTTTCTGGGACAGTTTGGCTTTGGTAAACAAACTGGCGTCGATCTGCGTGACGAAGCCACAGGTTTATTACCCTCACGTGAATGGAAACAACGCACCCAACATCAGCCCTGGTATCCGGGAGAAACCCTGATTACCGGTATTGGCCAGGGCTACTGGTTGACAACACCATTACAACTAGCCAACGCTACGGCAGCCATGAGCATGAAAGGCCATCGTTGGCAACCGCATATCCTGCAAGCCAGCCATGCTGTTGGGCAGGATGAGCCCGAAGATTTCACACCGGTAACCCTCCCGGACGTCAACATCAAATCGCCGGACAACTGGGAACTGATTATTAACGCCATGCACAATGTCACACGTGACGCGCATGGCACGGCACGCAGTATCGGCCTCAACGCTCCCTATGAAATCGCTGGCAAAACCGGTACTGCACAAGTGTACGGGCTTAAAGAAGGCGAAAAATATGATGCCAAGAAAGTCAGCAAACATTTGCGCGATCATGCCTTATTTATCGGTTTTGCCCCGGTGCAGGAACCACGTATTGCTGTCGCTGTGATTGCTGAAAACGGTGGTGGTGGCGGTGCGACGGCAGCACCGATTGCCCGCAAGGTCATGGATGCATTCTTTGAAGACCAGCACGAGGAGGCGGAATAATGTTCAGAAACGTGATTCCCGAATTCGCTGAAGCCAATCGAATTAGTACCGGTCGGCGCATCCTGCATTTATTGCATCTGGATTTCACACTGTTGATTAGCCTGTTACTGCTGGCTGCCATTGGCTTGTCGGTGTTATACAGCGCCAGCGATCAAAGTATGGATATGATCATCAAACAGGCGCTGCGACTCTTGCTGGGTTTTGTGGTGATGTTCCTGATCGCACAACTTACCCCGGATACCATTAAATATTGGAGTCCCTGGTTATTCGTCCTGGGGTTTATCATGCTGGTCGCCGTGTTATTTGTTGGTGATATCGGCAAAGGCGCGCAACGCTGGTTGAATCTTGGCATATTCAGCTTTCAACCTTCGGAATTGATGAAACTCGCCTTGCCGATGCTGATCGCCTGGTATTTTGCCGATACATTGTTACCGCCCTCGTTCCTGCGTGTCGTCGGTGCTGCCTTGTTGTTCCTGGTGCCGACGTATCTGGTGGCATTGCAACCGGATCTGGGCACGGCGATGGTATTAACCGCTTCGGGATTCTTTGTGTTGTTTTTGGCCGGATTGCGCTGGCGCACCATTATCATTGGTGTCCTGCTGCTGATACCAACGATATGGGTCATGTGGCATTACGGCATGCACGATTACCAACGCAAACGCGTAATCACCTTTTTGAATCCGGAAACCGATCCACTCGGCGCCGGCTACCATATTATTCAGTCGACGATCGCGATCGGTTCCGGTGGCGCCTATGGCAAAGGCTGGCTGGAAGGCACCCAATCGCACCTGGATTTTCTGCCGGAACGCCGCACGGATTTTATTTTTGCGGTATTTAGCGAAGAATTTGGTTTTCTCGGGACAATGTTGTTACTGATTCTTTATGCCGTCATCATCGGTCGTGGCATTATGATCGCCACTCAGGCACAAAGTACATTTACACGTCTGCTCGCCGGCAGTTTGATCCTGACATTCTTTATCTACGTGTTCATCAACATCGGTATGGTCAGTGGTTTGTTACCCGTGGTCGGTATTCCTTTACCCTTAATCAGCTTCGGTGGCACCTCACTGGTTACCATCATGGCAGGCTTTGGTATTCTGATGTCTATCTCGACACATCGCAAACTGGTATCAACGTAATGCAAAATAAATCCGTGTCGCTACGCATATTATTCACACTGCCGTTATTGCTTGGCCATTTGGCCGTGACTGCCGCGGATAACTCGCCACGCGCCTTTGCAGAGAAAGATAAAGCGGCAATGAATCTTTTCATCGATGAAATGGTGGCGGAATATAAATTCAAACCTGAACAACTCCAGCGCTGGTTGAATAAAGCCCGTCTGCAACCAACGATTCTGGAGGCCATCGCGCGTCCGGCCGAAGCCAAACCCTGGCGCGATTACCGACCTATTTTCCTCACCCCGGAACGGATTCGCGGTGGCGCCTATTTCATGCGCCAATATTCGCGCACGCTGGGACGTGCCAGTGATCAATATGGCGTGCCCCCACAGATCGTCACCGCCATCATTGGGGTTGAAACCCGTTATGGTAAACAAAGCGGCAATTATCCCATCATCGACTCATTGAGCACACTGGGCTTCGCTTATCCGCCCCGCGCGGCTTTTTTTCGCGGCGAGTTAAAACAATTTTTTCTGATGGCGCGTGAAGAGAAATTTGATCCACTGCTGCCTCGCGGTTCCTATGCCGGTGCACTGGGTATGCCGCAATTTATTCCCAGCAGTTTCCGCCGCTATGCCGTGGATTTTGACGGTAATGGCAGGCGCGATTTGTGGAACAGTACCGCAGATGCTATCGGTAGTGTGGCCAATTATTTTGAACAGCACGGCTGGCATGCCTTCGAGCCGATTGCCACCCGCGTCACGGTGACGGGGAAAAATTTCCAGTCAGTCATGGATGATAACGCCACGCCACGTTTTGACACTGCTGATTTGCGCCAAGCGGGTGTTAATATTCCCGGCGATCTGTATGATGATCTCAAAGGCAGTCTCATTCTGCTCGATGCCGGTGAGGGCCCCGAATATTGGGTGACCTGGCATAACTTCTATGTCATCACCCGCTATAATCACAGTATTCTGTATGCCATGGCGGCATATCAATTGAGCCGGGAGATTGTCGCGGCTCACTAGTTAACGGGGAAGGAATGCAACGCGCATCGATAGCTGCCTATATTGGATTTAGTTTAGTAATTAGTCTGGGTTTGGTCGGTTGTGCCACGCGTCCGCCAACCGATAGTGCACCACGAACAGCAATTAACCTCGCACACATTCCCAATGCGGTCCCACGGGCTGAACCGCGCAGCAAATACGGCAATCCTGCCACATACGAAGTCAACGGCCAAACCTATCATATACGCGCCAGTGCCAGTGGTTATGTCGAACGCGGCGTCGCCTCCTGGTACGGCACCAAGTTTCACGGCCGTTCCACCTCCAGTGGTGAACCGTATGACATGTATAAAATGACCGCGGCGCATCGTACCTTGCCATTACCATGCTATGTACAAGTCACTAATTTGCAAAACGGTCGACAAATCGTCGTACGTGTCAATGATCGTGGTCCCTTTCATCAAAATCGAATCATAGACTTGTCGTATGCCGCCGCGCGGAAACTGGGAATTGAAGGCACCGGCAAAGTCGAAGTACGCAGTATCGATCCGCGTCATTGGCATGAACCGGTCACGACCGCCAACAATACGGTGACACGGCATACTACGAAGCAAGATGCTGACAATCATAAAATGTACGTGCAGGCCGGCGCCTTCACCAATCGTGATAATGCTGTTCAATTACAACAACAACTCAACGGCTTGTTGACCGGCCAGCACGTGGTGGCAGAATTCGATCAAGCCGATAAACTTTACCGGGTGCGAATCGGCCCGTTAGCCAGTGTCGACGAGGCGGACCGGTTAACCGAATTGATAATCGCCAACGGCTTTGCTGCACCCCACCTGGTCGTCGACTGAGTTGCCACTGGCAGCTGCAGCCATAGACGCGCTAGAATAACCGCCGACCGCCATTACGAGGTATGCCCATGTTTCGCCTGAATTTGCCTGGATTAATTCTTATTAGTTCCTTAGTTTCGGTGGCTGCCCACGCCGCCGATATGCTACCTCCACCACCGGCAATTAACGCCAAAGCCTATTTATTACTGGACCACTACAGCGGCAAGGTTCTGGCTGAAAAGAACAGCGATAACCGTATTGAACCTGCCAGTCTGACCAAACTGATGTCGGCTTATGTGATCATGAGTGAAATGCGCAAGGGCACCATAAAAATGGATGATCAGGTACGTATCAGTGAGAAAGCCTGGCGTACCCAGGGCTCGAAAATGTTTGTCGAAGTGAACAAGACCGTGCCTTTCAAGGATTTGTTAATGGGGATGATCATACAATCCGGAAATGATGCCACGATAGCACTGGCCGAACATACTGCCGGCAGCGAAGATAGTTTCGCTGCACTGATGAATGCCTATGCACAACGCCTGGGCATGAAAAACTCCAATTTTATGAATAGCACTGGCTGGCCCGATGCGAAACATTATTCAACCGCACATGACCTGGCAATTCTCACCCGTGCACTCATTACTGAATATCCAGAGCATTACCAGATGTACAAAATCCGTGAATATACTTATAACAACATCTGGCAATTCAATCGCAATCCACTCCTGAAAGCGGACAACGATGTAGATGGCGTGAAAACCGGCCATACCGAGAGCGCCGGATATTGTCTGATTGGCTCGGCATTAAAAAACAATATGCGTCTGATTTCAGTTGTTATTGGCGCGAATTCTGACAAGGCACGTGAAGTTGCCAGCATGGCGCTGCTCAATTACGGTTTTCGTTTTTACGAAACCGTGAATGTACAACTGGCAAATAATCCCATGACAAATCCCGAAGTATTCAAGGGTGAAAAAGAATCTGTCGCACTCGGTCTGAATGAAAATCTTTACGTGACGGTGGCACGCGGCAAACGCGATCACGTGCAGGCCAATGTCAATGTCAACACGGCGATCATTGCGCCCATTACCAAAGGCAAACAATACGGTCAGGTGGAAATCAAAATTGATGAACAGGCCGTCATGACTCGCCCACTCGTCGCGCTGGAAGACGTGAAATCCGGCGGAGTTTGGCGGCGGACGGTTGACAGTGTCAAACTCTGGTTTGAATAAATCCAGCCCGGTGACAGAACAGATCGTTTACCTCAACGGTGAATGGCTGCCGTTGAGTGAGGCCAAAGTATCGGTTCTGGATCGTGGTTTTGTATTTGGCGATGGCGTCTACGAGGTAATCCCGGTCTATCACCGCCAACCATTTCGTCTGCAACAACACCTGCAACGCTTGCAGAATAGCCTGGCCGCCGTACGCATCGACACTCCCCATAACGATCAGCAATGGCAATTAATTTTTAATACATTGATTGCCAAAAATAGTGGTGATGATCAATCCTTGTACCTGCAGATCACACGCGGTGTCGCCAGGCGCGACCATTTTTTTCCCAAGGATGTAACGCCAACGGTTTTCGCCATGAGTAACCCGTTAGTTCAGGTCGAACGACAGGTATTTACCAACGGTGTTGCCGCGATCACTCTGGATGATATCCGCTGGCAGTATTGCAACATCAAGGCGATCACCTTGTTACCCAATGTGCTAATGCGCCAACAAGCGGCTGATCATCAGGCGTATGAAGCCGTGCTGATCCGGAATGGTCACGTGACCGAGGGAGCCGCCAGTAATATTTTTATCGTGACGCACGGTGTCATCAAAACTCCGCCTAAGAGCAACTATCTATTGCCGGGTATAACACGCGATTTGGTTGTGGAACTGGCACATGCCAGTCAATTACGCTGTGAGGAAACAAATTTCACTGAAGCCGAGTTATTGAATGCAGATGAAATCTGGTTGACCAGTTCGACACGGGAAATTTTTCCGGTGGTCCGTCTCAATGATAAAACCATCGGCACCGGTCACGCCGGACCGGTAACGACGCGCATGTTTGATATCTATCAGGAATTCAAGGCCAGTCTCAAAACAACTGCAGGTTAAACTCATGTCTACACCTGAAACATTACTGACTTTTCCCTGCGAATTTCTGTTAAAAGTGATGGGACAAAATCATCCTGACTTTGAAGCCCAGGTTATTACTATCGTACGCAATCATGTGCCGGCCTTAGGTGAAGGCGCAGTCAGCCGCCGCGCCAGCAATCAGCAGCGTTATGTGTCCTTGTCGGTGCAATTTGTTGCCCATAGCCGTGCTCAGCTGGATGCCCTGTATCAGGAATTACATAACTGTCCGCTTGTACTGATGGCTCTTTAATTAAATGCCGGACCTGCAGACATTACAGGTGTGTGATCTCGGCTTGCGAGATTATTTACCTGTCTGGCATGCCATGCAGAAATTTAATCAACAACGTACGGACACCACGCCGGATGAACTCTGGATTGTGGAACATCCACCGGTATTTACCCTGGGATTGAATGGGGATCCAGCGCATATTCATGCTGCAGGTAATATTCCGGTGATCAACACCGATCGGGGTGGGCAAGTTACCTATCATGGACCCGGTCAACTGGTGTTTTATCCATTACTGGATCTTGCGCGGCGCAAACTCGGCGTCAAACAGCTGGTATCACAGCTGGAACAGAGCATCATCGATTGTTTGCAAGATTATGGTATTGGCGGCGAACGTCGTGATGGAGCGCCAGGCGTGTATGTTGCCGCCGCCAAAATTGCGGCACTGGGACTACGCATACGCCACGGACGCAGCTATCACGGTGTGTCTTTCAATATCGATATGGATCTGTCGCCTTTTAGTCAGATCAATCCTTGTGGCTATGAAAATCTTGCGGTGACGCAGCTCGCTGCGCTGGTTCCTCCCGATACATTCGTACCTGGCGCACAGTTAAAGCAGCAGTGGTTGGCCCATTTCTGCCGCCATTTGGGCTACAATCCGCACACCATTACGCTGCTGCCGAATCGATTCCATGAGTAAAATCCCTCCTGAGCACGAGACAATTGCGCCAAGTGTGCCAAATCCGAATAAAGGCGCATCGAAAACCGCACGGATTCCAGTCAAGATCAACACCGCTGCCGTAGTGTTGCCCAAACCAGCATGGATTCGTGTCCGCGCACCCAATTCACCACAGGTAAGCCAACTGAAATCGATTTTGCGCGAACACCAATTGCATACCGTCTGCGAGGAAGCCGCCTGTCCGAATATCGGGGAGTGTTTTACTCACGGCACCGCTACCTTCATGATCATGGGCGACACCTGCACACGCCGTTGTCCCTTCTGTGATGTCGCGCATGGCAAGCCTAAACCATTGGATGCACAGGAACCGCTAAATCTCGCCGTGACGATTGCGGCCATGCAACTACGTTATGTCGTGATCACCTCGGTGGATCGAGATGACCTGCGTGATGGCGGTGCCCAACATTTTGCACAATGCATTGCCGCGGTACGACAGCATTGCCCGACAACCAAAATTGAAATCCTGACACCGGATTTTCGTGGTCGTATCGAACCTGCACTGGCACAACTGCACGCCACGCCACCGGATGTCTTTAATCACAATCTGGAAACGGTGCCGCGTCTCTACAAACAGGCCCGCCCCGGTGCGGATTACCAGCACTCATTAACGTTGTTGCAGCGCTTCAAACAACAACATTCACAGATACCAACCAAATCCGGACTAATGCTGGGACTGGGTGAAGAAATTGATGAAGTCAGACTCGTGTTGCAGGATTTACGTCAGCACGACTGTGATCGGTTAACCCTCGGACAATATCTACAACCCAGTAAACATCATTTAGCGGTGAGCCGCTATGTCACCCCCGAAGAATTTGCCGATCTGGAAAGCTATGCTCATTCACTGGGATTCAGCCATGTCGCCAGCGGCCCGTTGGTGCGTTCTTCCTATCATGCCGATCGGCAGGCAGCGGGTGAAACCATACGCTAGCAACGTCACTCTATCGAATTCAACTTATGGAACTCTCACTCGTTAAAATAATTACCACATTCATCCTGCCACCGGGATTGATGTTCAGCCTGATGATCACAGGGTTAGTTATTGGCCGTTGGTTTCACCGCACCGGAAAAATCTTTTTTATCAGCGGCATTATTCTGCTCCTGCTATTCAGCCTGCCCATCGTCAGCAATTCATTATTACGTCTGGAAGAGACCACCCCGGCGCTTGCTCTGAACCATGCCGACCAACTTGGTGCGCAGGCGATTATCGTATTAGGCGGTGGTTCAAACCAGCAAGTTCCAGAGTACCAGCAGGATGACGTCTCTGCAGCTGCAATGATGCGCGTACGCTACGCAGCCTTACTGCAACGTAAGACACGTTTACCGATCCTGGCCAGCGGCGGCAAGGTATTTGGTGAAGGCGAGGCCGAAGCCAGCATTGTCAAACGCGTAATTGAAACTGAATATCAGGGAACCGTACGCTGGGTAGAGGATCAAAGCCGTACGACTTATGAGAACGCGACATTTTCACGCGCCATGCTGGGCGCAGAAAAGATCAATAAAATAATTCTGGTAACCCATGCCTTGCATATGCATCGCTCACAAGCCGTGTTTGAACGCGCCGGCTTTACTGTGATAGCGGCGCCACTTGGCTTTCACGGTTACTCAACCGATCCGCTGTATCTGCAGATTTTGCCGCAGCCACATGCACTGTCCAGTTCTGCCGAGTTATTGCATGAATGGTGGGGACAGCTGTGGTACAAGCTGCGCTACTGAATAAATTTTCTAAATTACTGTTCCGAAATGGTGTCCAGTATTGGCGCCAGAAGCACGCGCCGTCATGCCGGCCTGCGCCGGCATGACGTGGAATTTATTATTTCGCGTACAGCTTGTAGTAAGTGGACACCATTTGAGAATAGCTATTTAGCGGCCTTCGTACAGTATTTTCCAGGCCCCGGCATCTTTCTCCAGATACATACGCTTGCGGGTTTCACTGCTGAAATTATTGGATTGATAGGCCTGACGAAAACTGGCAAGTACCATCGTTTCGCCATTCGGCGCCGTCACTGGATACGCAAATAATGAAATCTCATCCAGCTTTACCTTTTGATAGGTCTTCGCCTGGTTGACGCGACTCTTGTGTTCTTTCCAACGTTTTAAGTTAAACGCCTCATTCCAGAAATTCGGCGCGTAATGGCCAAGATAGCGATCAATATTGAGACTTTCCCAGTCGCTGCGCCAGTTATTCAGTGCAGTCATGATATCGTTGCGTGTATCCAGCCACGCCTGCTTATCAACCCAGGTAAGCTTGTCGGCAATGATGATAGGCGTGACACCGATATTGATAAACGGACTGACTGCTTTGAGATCCAGATTGGTCAGTACCACACAGCCTTCACTGTCCAGGGGTGGACGGCTGTAGTAAATCCGATCGGTACCATGTAACCAGATCCCATCGCCGGTTTTGCCTTCGTGCTGATCCAGTGCATTGGGATAATCCATCGGGAAAGCACCGACACCATACTTATCCGGCAATTTTTCATCCGGGATATAGCTGGTAATAAAATACACGCCTTCGGGTGTGCGTAAATCACCGGATTTTTTCTTGTTACCTTCCAGCTTGCCGGTACTGGTATAAAAATCACGGACCAGTTGCGGAGGTTGATCCTGCTCCTGACGTTCAAATATGTATAAGCGATGCTGGGATTTATCCACGAGCAGTGCGCGTGGGGTGCTGCGATCCAGTTGTAACAGCGCCAGGGGAACTTTAGTGGGATCCACCGCCTGTAAATGGGCATGTAAGCGCGCCCAGGCTTCCTGCTTGAGAGCATTCAATTGCGCCTGCACATCCTTGTTCGCTTCGATTTGCAGCGGCAGGTTTCCTGCCATCGCGACATGATTGCTGCGTGCGGCAAGAATATCGCCGCGGATCAGATACGCCAAATGAAAATCCGGTACGAGCTGTGTCAACTTGTTCAGCTCATGCAAGGCCAATTGATCTTCACCGGTATAAAATAATAATAAACCCTTGAGTAGACGCGCTTCGTAGTCATCGGCATAGGTGTCGATGCGCTTATCCAGCCGTGCCAACGCCTGTTGAGTCTGCGCACTGCTCAGCGCCAGGCGATTCAAAGCGGGCAACCCGTCTGCGGGCTGAACCATACTGCTGAGAGGCTGGTTAAACGTGGCCTGGCTCAGTGCCATGAATCCAAGTCCAAGGAGAAGAAGGCTGCGCATTATTTATTCCTGTGATGACTCAGTGTAAGGCGGCAATTTTACGTTCGGCGACGATTCGCCAGCCATCCACGGTATTCTGCAGCACAACTTCCTTGCGGATGCGATCGCGATAACCATCAGATTGGTATTCCTGCACAAAACGCACACGGGCACGTTTTGCCTGCATGGGTTTAACATTAAAATCACTTAATGACACTTTAATCCACTGTGGTTCGGTAATCCGTTCACGCCGCTGTGCTTCCCAGTTAGTCCGCACTGTTCCAGGGGGGCTAAATGTCTTGTCATAAAAAGATAAATACAAATCCGGTGCCTTGCCCGACCAGGCCGCTGCCCATCCTTCTAATGTCGTGATCAATTGCTGTTGATCGATCTCTGCTTTGGGTTTGACCGCAACATGCACTACCGGTTGGGGTGAACTGGCCACTGGCGCTGGTGGTGTAGCCGCAGTGGGTTGCACTACCGCGACCGTGACCGGGTTGCTTGCCGGTTTCACAACGGCAATTGCCGCAGTTGTATCCGGCTGTTTCACGGGTTCGATAACCGCTACCGTCGTGAGCGGCTTGCTTGTCTGACTAACAATCGGTTGTTGCAACTCGGACAATGTCAGCGATGTTGAATTTTGTTCCAGGCGTAAGGCTTTGCCATAGGATGTGCGTGCCTGTTCCACATAGATTGCACTGAGGTTGCGATAAACCGCGGCATAACTGGGATTGCTATTCAGCGCTTGTTCGAGTAATTGTTGGGCTGCGCCAAGATCACCCTGACGTACCAGAATACTGGCCAGATTATTATACGCTTCGGGTTGCTTGGGTTGTTGCTGGATCAACTGCCGATATATTTTGCTGGCACCATCAAGTTTGCCCTGTTGGCTCAACAACCGCGCCTGAAGAAATTGCGCGGCATAGTTGTGCGGATCCTGCTGCAATAATGTATTGAGCTCGGCCATCACATTATTATCACCACGTTGGACGCGTAGCTCCAATTCCTCAAGCGTCGCCGCCGGCACCATGGCCACGCCACAACCTATCCATAATAAAACCGCTAAGCTACTACGACGCATGAGTATTACTATAGCCACCCGCTAAAAAACTGCAACCATTTCAAGGAGTTCAAACACTTTATATTTGTTCTCCACCTCGTTATCGCCCTGCCAGTTCTGTATCGAGTACAGCCAGGCGTTGCGGTGTACCGATATCACGCCAATCACCCGCATAATGCTCACCACTTACCTGGCCTTGCCCAATGGCTGCGCGCAACACAGGTGCCAACGCTCGAACGCCGGGCGATAATCCCGCAAACAGGGCCGGATGATACACAGCAATGCCACTGAAGGTAAGCCGCTGTTCGTTGGCATTCGATACTTGCGAATCAGTTAATGCAAAATCACCTTGCGGGTGATGCGGTGGGTTATTCACCAGCACTAAATATGCCATTGCATGTGGTTGACAGGGCAGCCCGGCAAATGAGTAATCAGTCCAAATATCCCCATTTACCACCAGAAAAGGGGCCGAACCTAATAACGGTAGCGCCGCAATAATGCCCCCGGCGGTTTCCAGTGGCTCTGGACCCTCATAGGAATAACGGATCCGCAAGCCATAGCGGGAACCATCCCCCAAAGCCGGTTCGAACTGCTCGGCTAGCCAGGAGAGATTGATGACTACATCTTCGATATCGCTACGGCGTAGTGCTTCCAGATGATATTCAATCAGCATTTTACCGCCGACGCGTAGCAGTGGTTTGGGGGTATGCGCGGTTAACGGTTGCATCCGCTCGCCCTTACCCGCTGCCAATATCATGGCTTTCATGCCGGAATAACCCCGGCAACAGAACACTCTTGTTGTAAACGGGCCGGGATATTCAATTCATGTAATAGTTGCAGAAAAGGCTGCAGAGCCGGGTAAGTACCGGCTACTTCCAGCACATACCCCAGCGTGCGGGGGATTTCCTTGAGATAACCATCCTTGCCATCGCGATAATTCAGACGTGCAAAGATTCCGCTGGCTTTGAGATGACGCTGGATTCCCATCAGATCAAACCATGCTAAAAATTGATCAGCAGAAACTTGCTGTAACATGCCAGCTGCGCGGGACTTCGCATGATATTGCTGCACCCAATTTTCAACCTGCGTACGTGGCCAGGCAATATAGCAATCGCGTACTAACGAAACCAGATCATAGGTTACCGGCCCTTGCACGGCATCCTGGAAATCCAGAACACCGGGATTACCGCCCTGTTCGGTATTGCAATACATTAAATTTCGCGAATGGTAATCGCGATGTACAAACACTTGTGGTTGCTGTAATGCTGCCGCAATCAAATACTGCCAGGCAGCATCGAGTGTGAGCTGTTGTGTTGCAGTTAATGCTACTTGTAAATGTCGTTGCAGATACCAGTCACGGAATAACTGCATCTCATTCCATAATAAGGTGTGATCATAGGCGGGCAATTGTTGCTGATAGGCCTGCCCTTGCTGTTGCATACGCAACAAAGCGGTCGTGGCATCCGCATACAATGTTTCCACCGTCGTCACATTCAATGCCTGTAAATATTGTTGTGTACCCAGGTCCGTCAGCAGAAAATACCCTTGTACGAGATTTTCTTCGAGAACCACCGGCACATTCAGACCCATGGCTTGCAACATCGCTGCAATGCGTAAATACGGGCGGGTATCTTCCTTGTCCGGCGGCGCATCCATGATGATGTAACTGCGGCCTGCAATAGCAGTACGGAAATAACGGCGGAAACTGGCATCCGCAGAAGCCGGCGCCACACTGATATCATCCCGCTTGAACACGCTGCGTAGCCATACCAACAGGCTATCTAATCGTGCATCCATCACCAACCTCCGCCTGATAACTTGCCTATTCATAGGGTGCGCGCCAGAATACCCAAAATACCAACGGAAGGGAACGATGCCCGCCACACAACGCTTGCCACTGCTCGATGCCCTGCGTGGGCTGGCCATCATCATGATGTTCAGCTTTCATTTCAGCTACGATCTGGTCGCCTATGGCTTCGCGCACTGGAATTTTTATACTGATCCGTTTTGGTTGAATTATCGCACGCTGATCGTAACGTGCTTTCTGAGTGTCATGGGCATGAGTATGTATCTCGCGCACCAAGCTGAAATTCAATGGCCAGCCTTACGCCGCCGTCTCATCCAGCTTGGTGGTTGCGCCGCGCTGGTGAGCATCAGCAGTTTCTTTTTTGCCGGTGAGCGTTGGATAAGTTTTGGTATCCTGCATTTCATTACCCTTGCCAGCTTGCTCGGCATCTGGTTTGTTCGCTACCCCATCATCGGCCTGATTGTCGCGCTCAGCGCTATTTTCATTGGTAACCAGTTCCACTTCACCCTGTTTGATCAGTCCGGACTGCACTGGGTAGGCTTGATGACGCAAAAACCCGCAACCGAAGATTATGTGCCACTCTTACCCTGGTTTGGCGTGGTATTGTTTGGCAGTAGCATGATGTATTTGACCGTGAAGCAAGGCTGGCTACCACAGCTGCAAACCTGGCAGGGTAATGGCTGGTTTGCTCAACGCCTGCGCTGGCTGGGGCGCCATTCGCTCCTTATATATATGTTACATCAACCCCTTTTTCTGGGAATCTTGTACCCGCTGCATCTGCTGTACCGCTAAATCTGGCTGATTCGCCTTGTCCTGGTGCAGTCCGTATAATGGCTAATCTTTTGTGCGGGGTCGTGATATTTTGCGCTGTTCAACGTTATTTTCCTTCGCTATTGCGTTATACCTGTGTTGTGGGTTGGCAACCCGAGCGACCTATGCGGCTGCACCCGCAGGCGACGCCGCTGCACAACTTTGCCCGGCCGACTTTATCAACGCCCCGCTTACCAAGGACAATAGCACTGACACACGCGTACAAGTCAGTTCGGATCAGGCACAGATTGAAAATGATCGTGTCACCACATTCAGCGGCGATGTCCATATCCAGCAGGGCAACAAATTTCTGCAAGCCGATCAGGTGCGGTATGATCGGGACAGCGAGCTGTTTGATGCCACAGGCCACATTATTTACAAAGACATAAATTGGCGTTTTGAAGGCAATGACGCCAGTTTCAACCTCAATGCCAATACCGGCCATATCAAACAGGCCCAGTATACCGGCAGTACCAAGGCGCAACGTGGAGATGCAGCGCTGATTGAGCTTGAAGGAAAAAATAGATTGCGCATGGACAACGCCAGCTATACCACCTGCCCGCGCGGCCAGGAAGACTGGTTACTATCGGCCCATGCCATCACGCTGGACAACGAGACACACCAGGGCACAGCAGAAAGTGTGTCGTTACAGTTTATGGGTGTACCGTTCCTGTTCAGTCCCTATTTGCGTTTCCCGATTGGCGATCAACGCCTGTCCGGATTTTTGTTCCCGGGATTTAGCTCGTCAGATCGCAATGGGACCGAATTTAGTCTGCCTTTTTACTGGAATATCGACCCACAATACGATATGACCATCAACCCGCATCTGATGTCCAAGCGTGGCTGGATGCTGGAATCTGAATTCCGTTATCTGGGACAAACCAGCAATGGCACGCTCAATGTCAATAAATTACCCAATGACAAAATCTATGGTACAAGTCGGCAACGCATTGACTGGACACACCAGGATCGTCCCGACGCAGGCTGGTCTACTTCGGTTAGTTATGCCAGCGTGAGTGATCCGGAATATATAAATGACTTTAGTACCACCTTGGCTGCCAGCAGTATTACCCACTTGGATCGCCGTGGCGGCATTACCTATAATGCACCGAATTATCTCTTTGATGTGCTTGCCCAGGACTATCAGGCGATTACTGGTGCTGCGGCATATAAACGCTTGCCACAATTAACGTTCAGTAGCCGTGTAACTGGCAAGGACAATAGTCTTAATTACGACATAAATAGTGAACTGGTGCGTTTTGATCATTTGGATCAAAACGTGATTGTCGGGGATCGACTGCGGCTGAATCCGTATATCAGTTACCCTTGGCGTGGCACCAGTGGCTATTTCATCCCAAAGCTTTCTGTTTACAGTATCAATTATAATCTCAATAATTTAACTCCTCCGTATGTAGATAAAACACCTGGAGTCACTGTACCGGTGTATAGTGTTGATACGGGGTTGATCTTCGAACGTGAAATCTCAATAGGCGAAACTCACTTAGTTCACACCATTGAGCCACGTCTGTTTTATTTATATGCTCCATATAAAGATCAGTCACAGTTACCGCTTTTCGATACCGGTGTTACCACATTTAACGATCTCACCATGTTTGCCGAAAACCGCTTCAGTGGCGGTGATCGGATTGGCGACGCCAATCAATTAGCTACCGCAATAAGTTCGCATTTGTATAACAGCACCACCGGCTTTGAACACGCCGCCCTTACCTTTGGTGAATTGTTTTACTATCATGATCGCCAGGTATTATTGCCGGACCAGACTGCCAGCAGTCAGACACACTCCAGCCTGTTTAGCAGTATCACGGTCTCACCAACCGCACAATGGCGCATCCGTGGCAATATTCAATGGAGCCCATCAGACAATCACATTGAAATTGGCAACGCCAGTATGCAGTACCGGCCGGAGTCGCACAGTATATTCAATCTGGACTATCGCTATCAGCGGAATGAATTACGTACCTATGGCGGTTCCATGGCCTGGCGTTTGAATCCTCGCTGGCAACTGCTCGGCAGTCATCGCTACGACGTGGAAAATAAGCACAAACTGGAAAATATTCTTGGTGTACAATATGACAGTTGTTGCTGGGCATTAAAATTGGTTGGGGTTGAACGCTTTAATACGGTAACCAGCACCATCAATGATCCCTTTTACGAACAAGCCATATATCTTTCGCTGGAACTTAAGGGCCTGTCGAATTTTGGACAACATGGCGATATTACAACCTTACTCAAAGATGGCATCTATGGTTATCCCCCTTAACACAGGCAAGTTCATTATGCGTTATTTTTTGTTTATTCTTGGCATCATGCTGCAAATCAACATTCCTCTCCAGGCGGCGCCACGCGTCAATATAACGGAGCTGGATCACATCGTCGCCATCGTGAATGACGATGTCATCACCGCCAGTGAACTAGACAAGCGTATCAAGCTGTTAAAAAAGCAAATGGGTGACAAGGCATCGACGCTGCCAAGTGATGAAATCTTGCGGCGCCAATTACTCGAACGTCTGGTGATTGAACAATTGCAGTTGCAGCTGGCCAAACGCAGCGGAATTCGTATTGATGACGAACACCTGAATAGTGTCATTAGCAATATTGCCCACGACAACAAACTGTCTCTTGATCAATTCCGCGAAGTCCTGGCGAAAGACGGGGTGAGCTTTGCCGAATTTCGCGAACAAATTCGCGATGAGCTCATCATTACGCAATTACGGCGCGCCAAAGTCGATAGCACGATCACAGTTTCTGAACAGGAAGTTGATAATCAGCTCAGCCGTAGCGGCGACAAGCAGGATCAGGAATTTCATTTATTGGATATCCTGGTGGCCGTACCGGAAGGCGCGGCTGCCGAAGCAATTGATAAAGCCCAGGCTAAAGCCAATGCCTTGCTGCAAAAATTACGTCACGGCGAGGATTTTGCGCAACTTGCCATGACGAGCTCTGATTCAGCCCAGGCATTGCAAGGCGGTGATTTGGGCTGGCTAAAACAAGGACAGATACCCAACCTGTTTGCAGATGCAGTTGCCACCTTGCAACCCGGCCAGCTTGCTGGACCATTACGCAGCGCCAGTGGTTTTCATATTATTAAATTATTAGACAAACGTCTGCCGCAATCTCACCATGTTGTGGAGCAAACCCTGGCACGGCACATCCTGGTTAAAACCGATCAGGTCACCACTGATTCGGTGGCGCGTGAACGTCTGGAACGAGTCAGGACACGCATTCTAGCCGGTGAAGATTTTGCCCAGCTGGCGCGCGCTACTTCGGCCGACACGGCTTCGGGGACCGATGGGGGCAACTTGAGCTGGGTCAGTCCGGGTGCCATGGTGCCGGAATTTGAGGAGGTTATGAACAAACTCAAACCTGGTGAAATAAGTGAACCATTCCAGACCCGATTCGGCTGGCATATCGTGCAGGTCATGTCGCGGCGCAATTTCGATGACACCAAGGAATATCTGCGCAATCAGGCGCGACAATTGCTCCTGCAACGCAAAACCGCCGAAGAAACGGAAATCTGGCTGCGCCGTTTACGCGCCGAAGCATATGTCGAAATCCGCCTCGGCCAATAGACACACCATTGCGATTACGCCCGGTGAGCCAGCTGGTATCGGTCCGGACATTGTTATCCAATATGCCCAACAAGCATGCAGTTTTCCCTGGGTAGTCATTGCAGATAAAACGCTGTTGCAGCAACGTGCACAACAACTTGCCTTGCCGCTGCATTTACATGATTTCATCCCGGATAAAGTAATTACGCCATTACCGCCACAGCATATTTATGTCTGGCATACCCCGCTAGCAAAACCATGTCAAACCGGAACGTTGGATTCGGGTAATGCAACTTACGTATTACACTGCCTGCAGAACGCCGTGACGGGATGTCGGAACGATCAATTCCAGGCAATGGTTACTGGTCCGGTACACAAAGCGATAATCAATGATGCGGGAATTTCCTTTAGTGGCCACACCGAATATCTCGCCGAACTTTGCGGATGCCCTACTGTGGTGATGATGTTGGCGACACCCGGCTTACGGGTCGCATTAGCCACAACCCATCTACCGCTGTCACAAGTCAGTCAGCACATAACATCAGCGCGACTCGAAACAGTATTAACCATACTGCATCATGATCTTCAATCCCATTTTGGTTTGGCATCACCACGCATTACCGTCTGTGGTTTGAATCCCCATGCGGGTGAGGCAGGTCATTTAGGTCATGAGGAAATGGAGATAATCAGTCCAGTTTTAGCGAAGCTGCGTCTACGCGGCTTTGATTTGCGCGGTCCATTACCAGCAGACACGGCATTCATCCCCAGCATTATGCCAACGACCGATGCTTATCTCGCCATGTATCATGACCAGGGTCTGCCCGTGCTGAAACATGTCGGTTTTGGCAAGGCAGTGAATATCACACTGGGTTTACCCTTTGTAAGAACCTCGGTCGATCACGGCACCGCGCTGGATCTGGCCGGAACTGGCCAGGCGGACCCAGGCAGTCTGGTATACGCCATGGAAACTGCACAACAGATGATCCACATTGCTCCCGGATAATTGTGATCGAATAGATCCTGCCTATACTAACTATAATGACCATACTGATCCAAACGACACGTCTGCATCGACCCCATCAACGTCTTCTAGCCACCGCGGGCGTAATGTGCCTGCTGGCGTGCTGGTTACCGTTCGCCAATGCAATCGAGTTGAAAGCTGCACCGGCGAATCGCCCACTCAAATTCGGTGTACTGCCGATGTTCAGCCCCGTCACCTTATTTGATCGATTTGCGCCTTTGCGAGATTATCTGAGTAAGCGGCTGCAACGTGAAGTGTTGTTGGAAACCGCTCCCAGTTATGCAGCATTTGAGCAACGCACGCTGACTCAACAGTATGATATTGTGCTGACAGCTCCCCATTTCGCTGTAGCCGCCGAGCAAAGCGGTCATTACCGGTTAAGCGTTATACCGACTAACCCATTAGCCGCCTACCTCGTCGTGCGTAATGACAGTCCAATTCACCAACTTGATGAATTGCGCGGAAAAACCATTGCGACCCCTTCCATTGATGCCTTTATCTCAATAATCGGCAAACAATATTTGCATAAGCATGGATTAAGCCAGGCTTCTGTCACTTACCTGGACTTCAATAGCCACAATGCCGCTTACCAATCGGTGTTAGGCAAAGAAAGTCAGGCCGCCTTGATATCCAATAATATTTTTAATCAGGCTGTAGCAGAAGCCAAACCGTTACGAATTATTGCCAGAACTAAAAATTACCCCGGTGTTGTTTGTCTAACGTCAGTCAACCTTCCGGATATTATGACAAATGACATTCAAAATGCATTCGTTACTTTATCCAATGACAAACAAAGTGCTGACATACTAAAAAAACTTATCTATCCAGGTTACATGAAGCCACCAGCAGATCTTCTCGATGAACTGCGCACACTGACCAAATAACATAACCTGTAGCACACATGCGTATCACCTTTGCCAGTCGTTTGATCATTATTGCCCTGCTGGTTCAGCTTGTCACCTCAGCGCTGCTTATCTGGAATAGTGAACGCCTGATAAACTCCAGTCATTCCCAAATTCTTGGGGCGCATATTAAAAATGAAGTGGACTTGCTGGCGTATGCCTTGACACCCGGGCTTGCTTACAATGATCGCGCTACGCTGCAAGATGCATTATTGCTGATCGATTCAGACTATCTGCGTTATGCCGTCGTTTACAATCATGACGGCGAACCGATGGCCACAATCGGTAATTTCGATTCCGGTACAGCGATAGATAAGCAGTATTCCGATGCGCTGACAGATCAAGTTTTCGATATCAAACGCACCATTATCCTCAGCGGTCAGACCTTGGGTACACTACGCGCTGGTTTTTCTATTAGTGCACTTAATAGCATCACCGCCAAAACCCGTTATCAAAATTCCGTGTTGGCGTTAACGGCCATTGTTATATCCAGCACATTAATTATTCTGGTTGGCATCGTGCTGACACGCCGCTTGCGCATGCTTGGCCAGGGCGCTCAGGCATTGCGACGCGAAGAATTTTTCCATCGGATCCATATGCCCGGTAAAGACGATGTTGCCGAACTTGCCAACACTTTCAATGAATTGGCTCAACACCTCGAAAATAATCGCACAGCCTTGTCACAGGAGCATGCCGCATTAGAGCGCGAAACAAATCGTCTGAATACGTTGCTCAATGGTATTAATGCCGTGGTATGGGAAGCGGATACGCAAAGCGGGCGGATTACCCATATCAATCTTGCCGCTGAAAGCATTCTGGGATATCGCATTGCACAATGGCAAGATATCGAGTTTCTGGTTCACATGGTTCACCCGGATGATCGTGACTGGCTGCAACATTTATTAACCAAACAATACCAGCACCAGGACTCTTTTAGCATTGATCACCGCCTGATCGATAATACTGGCAAGCTGCTCTGGATGCGACACATCTGTATGATTGAAGCCGGCCCAACCGGCATCAATAGTATTCGTGGCATCATGATCGATATCACTGAGAACAAACAATCCGAACAACGCGTAGTGTATCTGGCAGAGCACGATTCACTCACTGGACTGGTCAATCGCCACAAATTTCAAACCGAAGTATCTCGCCAAATTGAATATGCGCGGCGTTACCAGCAGACCTGTGCACTACTTTTTGTGGATTTGGATCAATTTAAATATGTTAATGATTCCTATGGGCACCAGGCAGGCGATCAGCTACTGATTGAGGTCGCACGTTGTCTGGCAACCTGTCTGCGCGAAACTGATGTATTTGGACGTCTGGGTGGCGATGAATTTGGCATTATCCTGCCAATCGCCACACTGACTGATGCCATCGCTGTGGCAGAACACTTGTTACAATCGCTGGCTAAACAAAATCTCGTCGTCAACAAACAACTCTCGACACACATCAGCGCCAGTATCGGTATCGCCATGATCCCGGACGATGGCATGACACCCAGCGACTTGCTCGCCAAGGCAGACACGGCAATGTATCGCGCCAAAGATCGCGGCCGCAATCGTTATTATGTGTATACCGACCAGGATGCTGCGCTGGAAAAAATGCACGCCAAGATACGTTGGGAAGATCGCATTCGCCAGGCCCTGGCGAACAATCAGTTCGTTTTTCATTATCAACCAATTTACTTCCTGGATAATGGCACACTTTCGCATTATGAAGTGTTGTTACGGATGATTGATGCTGACGGTTCGTTGCTGCTGCCTTCCGCATTTATCGATACCGCCGAACGATTTGGCCTGATTGATGAAATAGATCGCTGGGTAGTACGTGGTGTGCTTGCGCAACAGGCACAGCTGCAGCAACAAAACAAAGCCATCACGATGGCCATTAATATCTCGGCACGCCACTTTCGCGATCGCAATTTTCTGGACTTTATCCGTGAACAATTGACGCTGCATTCCATCGATCCGGCTTATCTGATATTTGAAGTGACCGAAACTGCCGCGGTGGAAAACCTCAATCATGCTCACGAATTCATTGCGTCATTGAAAGCGCTGGGCTGTCGCTTCTCACTGGATGATTTCGGCATGGGCTTCTCCTCACTGCATTATCTGAAAAACCTGCCCGTGGATATCGTCAAGGTCGATGGCGGCTTCGTGCGTCACCTGGTCCATGATCAGGCGGATCGCACCTTTGTGCGCGCCATTACCGAAATGGCCAATGCATTGGGGATGATTACCGTGGCAGAATTTGTCGAAAGTGCGGAAATTGCCCACATATTGCGACAACTCGGTGTGCACATGGGACAGGGGTTTTACCTGGGTAAACCCGCAGAACATCTGGATAGTCCCATTACGTTTATTTTTCCCGAGAAATAAATTCTGAAACTTTGTCCTGGCTTTATCGTTTCGCACTTTTATGTCATTGTATGACAATCCCACCAGCAGGCTGCAATCCCACGAATGACACACCGTGCACGCAAACGTTTTGGCCAACACTTCCTGCATGACCCTTATGTCATTCGGAACATTCTGCACGCCATTAATCCACAACCTGACCAGCAGCTGGTGGAAATCGGTCCCGGTCAGGGGGCAATCACCTTTCCATTGCTGGAATATGTACCGCATCTGGATGTGGTTGAAATTGATCGTGACCTGATCGCCTACCTGCAACAACAGGCAAACGCTAAACTCACCATACATAATGCTGACGCACTGCGCTTTGATTTCTGTAGTTTGCGTCGCGAACCGTTACAACGCTTGCGCATAATCGGTAACCTGCCCTATAACATTTCCACCCCGTTGCTGTTTCACCTCTTTACCCAGGCCGACTGCATTGCTGACATGCACTTCATGCTGCAAAAGGAAGTGGTGGATCGCATGCTGGCGCCGCCGGGTGACAAAACCTATGGCCGCTTGAGTGTCATGGTGCAATATCATTGTGCGCTGACCCCGTTATTTGATATCGGACCCGGAGCCTTCCGGCCACCCCCCAAAGTTGAATCCGCAGTGATTCGGCTGGTCCCACATGCCCAGCCTCCGGTTGAATGCGATCCACGGCGTCTACAGCAAGTGGTCACCCAGGCTTTTTCACAACGGCGCAAAACATTACGTAACGCCGTCGGCATCTGGTTCACGGCCGAACAAATTGCGGCCTTGGGTATTGATCCGGGCTTACGGCCGGAATGTCTGGATATCGCTGCCTTTGCCAAATTGGCCCAACACCTGCCCATCACCGCAAATTAACCATGGCGGATTAGGCAATTCCTGGTATTTAAGCTCAACGTTCGACTCACTTAGACGCTAAAACAGCTATAGCGTTGAAACGTTGCCCTTGCCATGGTCCAGATGCCATCACACCAGGCCCTGCTGCTTTTCCGGGTAGGACCGATTTTATGTTGCGCCGACACCTCTGCCGTGGTGGCCATTATCGAACCGCGGCCGCTTACCCGTCCTCCCGGCAGTAACGCCGCCGCACCCGGCATTTTCAAACATGCCGGCAAGCTGGTACGAACCAGTGACTTACGTCATCTGTTTGGCAGCGACGCGACGGTGGCCAGCAAGTCACAACGACTTATCATCACTGAGCAACCCACCGGTCAAATTGGGTTTGTCGTGGATGAAATTATTGAAGTCATGGCAATGCCCAACAACGGGTTTGGACCTATACCCGCCATGATCCCCAAGGATGTGTTCCAGCGGAGCTTGCTGTGGCAAAAGCAAATTTACCTGGTAACTGATTTTTCAGCATTAGCCGCGCTCAAAGACCGTGGTTATTTGCGCTCATACCTTGCACACTTGCAAAAATCCACCCCTGCCGCGATGACATCGGCACCGGTTGCAACCACAGACTCACGTACTGCATTTGCATCGCCACTCCCGCCACCTGCCAGCGCAATCCCGCATGACCGCGGAATCGCTGCCACACCCTCTTCCACACCTGTCCCGGCCGCAGTGCAACCGGTTGTGGCGCACAAACCGTCGCGAACGTTTGCGCCGGTGAAGCGCGGCAGTGTCGCGGCGGCGGCGATACCCAGTGCACGGCATGAGCAAACACGCCCCACCGCCTCAGCGTCTACCCCCAAACCAGGATCTGTACAACAGCAAAGCGTACCGGCTCACGATCCAAAATCAGCCCCGAAATCCACGCCTGTCTCGCCACGAGCGTCCACTAGTGCGCCATCACCCTCACAGTGGCCGGGTATTATGCTGGTCATGCTGTTTTTAAGCGGAACAGCAGGCTTGGTGTGGTGGCTGGTTACGCCTGCACCCACACCAGCAATCGTTACCACCTTTTCGCCAGTCATGCCGCCACAGCCAGAGATCGCAACGGTGACGACACCCAGTCTGCCAGTGACTTCCGCCACAACAGCCAAGCCACCGTCCGTGACTGCCTCTGATATACCAAATCCGCAATCAATACCTGTCCACTATGCAGCCAGTATTGCACGTGATCAGGAGGGTATTACCATCGAACTGGAAGCCCCGACAGACGATTTGGTGTTTACACCGGCAGCGACTGTCGATGCCAGCGCAGCAACGACCCCTGCTCAATCCGGCCAGGCGACAGCTGCTGTGGCATATCAAACTGAAATCATCCACATTGTTGTCAAAGGCGATACCCTTTGGCATATCGCCAAACGCTACGTCAGCGATCCTTACCGTTATCCTGAATTAGCCAGGCTCTCACATATAGCCGATCCGGATTTGATCTATCCGGGCAATCGCGTCAGGATCATCAAAAAACGCCGGAAGTAAACCATCACCATGTCTGTCATGCTCTGCACCGACTTGGGCCCTGCGCCCCTGCAATCCCTGCTCGGCCGTTATGGGCTGGATGTCGTTTGGGTTAGTCGCGATACCACCATACCCGGGAGTTTTTGGGGGGACTGTGAAGCGGGGTTAATCGAAAACCGCCTGTATATACGGGGTGACACGCCGGTCCATTCTGCGTTGCACGAGACCTGCCACTACATCTGTATGGATGAGTCGCGTCGTCATGGCTTACATACCAATGCCGGCGGGGATTACGATGAAGAAAACGCCGTGTGTTATCTGCAAATCCTGTTGGCGGCGCATCTGCCACCACTAAACTCGGAACGGTTAATGGCCGATATGAATAGCTGGGGATACAGCTTCCGCCTCGGCTCAGCTGAGGCCTGGTTTGCCCAGGATGCCCAGGATGCGCATGCCTGGTTGCGCCAACAAGGACTTATCGACCCCAATGACCAGCCCACCTGGCGACTACGCACCTAACCGGTTAAAAGGACAGCACCATGAGCTTTGAAAATATCCATAACTACTACGAACAACTGGTCACGTACCGTCTGAATGAAATGGTCGCAGCCAAGTTTATTGATTCGGAACAGGATTTTCTGGAAGACGTCTCCTGTGTCGCGTTAAATCACCTGCCGGCTCGCTATGTCCGGTATAACGTCGACATGATGTTTTATATGACCCCCGACGAACGCGAGCGAATGGACCGGGAAGTCCGCAACGCAGTCAGCATGGCCGTCGATTACGTCATGCAGCGCCGCCGCAATAATACCGCCTCAGCCTGACATCTCATCGGAATTGAAATAATGCCCCTGCACGCCAAGGCATTTATCCGCCGCGCCGGGGGCAGTACAATACCCGCATGACTGACGATCGCTACATTGCCACGGTTTCTGTCGAAACGGCCTACCTCCCCGAGGAATCCGATCCGGATAATCACCGTTTTGCTTTTTCCTACACCATCACCATCCGCAACGAAGGTGAAGTCCCCGCCAAATTGTTATCCCGCCACTGGATTATCACCGATGCCGATGGCAAGGTGAACGAAGTACGCGGCATGGGTGTGGTCGGCGAACAACCGCATCTCAAACCCGGCGAAGGTTTTCGTTACACCAGCGGTACCGTGCTTGATACCCCGGTTGGCAGCATGCACGGCAGTTATCAAATGATCGCCGACGACGGCAATGAATTCGAAGCGCAGATTTCACCGTTTACGCTGTCCATGCCACGCATTCTGCATTAAGCGCACCTGTCGCAAATGGCGTTACGCCACAGCTACACTCTGCTTGCACCGCTCTACGATAAATTAGTCACGCGCGGTACCGCGCCGATGCGCCAGGGCTCATTGGCACAATTACCGGATGTTACCGGCAAAGCTATTTTGCTAGCCGGTGTCGGTACCGGTCTGGATTTTCCCTATCTGCCACGCAGCGCCAATTACACCGGTGTGGATATCACGCCAGCCATGTTACAACGTGCCACACAAGCCCGGCCTGCTGATCTCAATATCGCTTTGCAGGTTGGCGATGTACACCAGCTGCCATTTGCAGACAATCAATTTGATCACGTCATTCTGCATCTTATTTTGGCCGTCGCGCCGGATTCACCCAAAACCTTGCAGGAAGCCGTTCGTGTCGTCAAACCCGGTGGTACCATTTTAATTCTGGACAAATTTTTACGCCGCGGCCAACTCGCACTTACGCGCCGACTGCTCAATCTGTTGCTACAGCATATTGCTACGCGCACCGATGTGGTGTTTGAAGATGTGCTGGCACAATGTCCGAATGCGCATGTTGTAAGCGACACCCCGACCATGGCAGATGGCTGGTTCCGTCGGATCGTCGTGCAAAAATCACCCGTAGTGAGTTAATGGTATGTCGATCTATGCCATCGGTGATGTACAGGGTTGTTTCACTGCTCTCGAACAATTACTAAAGAAAATCCAATTCGATCCTGTGAAAGACAAACTATGGTTCGTCGGCGATCTGGTTAATCGTGGTCCGGATTCGTTACAGGTATTACGGTTTGTGAAAAAATTAGGTGATCGCGCCATCACCGTCCTGGGTAATCACGATCTGCATTTATTAGCCATTGCCGAAGGCCTGCGCCAGGACAAGGCGCATGATCTGCACGACACCCTGACAGCACCTGATCGCGATGAATTGCTGCATTGGTTACGCCACCGACCCTTGCTGCATCACGATGCGACGCTGGGATACACCATGATTCACGCCGGTTTGCCACCGCAATGGAATTTCACTACAGCAATGCATTGCGCCAGGGAATTGGAAGAGGTTTTACGCAGCGAGCGTTACCATCAATTTCTAGGCCACATGTACGGCAATGAACCGACCATCTGGGCAGACAGCTTACGCGATTGGGATCGGCTGCGATTTATTTGTAATTGTTTTACCCGTTTACGGTATTGCACTACAGCCGGTGAACTGGCTTTAAAACAAAAAGGTGCACCGGGCAGTCAACCGGTGCAGTATCAACCCTGGTATGCCGTGCGCCAGAGTGATCCACTGGAAGGCACGATTTTGTTTGGCCATTGGTCGACATTAGGAATTTATACCCGCCAAGGGATTCATGCGCTGGACAGTGGTTGTGTCTGGGGCGGCACACTCAGTGCCTTGCAAATTGACAGCACCCCGCCCCAATTACATTATGTTGACTGCATCGCACAAAAACCGATCCTTGCAGAATAATTTTTACATTCAGCCTTGTGTCTTGACGCGTGTCGTGCCAAATATTGCCATTAAAATACCAATGACACCCACGGCCACTTCCAGTTCGGCATTCTTGGCGGACTTGGCATACATGGCCAGTGACAACCACAACAGGGTCAACCCAAGAATGATCATTGCGGCAGGAATCCAGTCCGACACCGTGTAATTTTTATAGGAATGACGCTGCAACTCATTGACACGGATAAAGACGATTAGAGCAACCGCCACCTGCAATAACAAACCGATATATTGGCCAAGATACTTTACCGGAATCGGAAAGTGCGGCATGAGCCACAACACCATTGCCAACAAATTCAACCAACTGAACACCACCAGCAATTTCAACCAAAATCCCGGGTACTTAACGATATCCTGCATAAATCACATGCCTCACTTGTTAGTTATTTCATTTTTTACAACTGAATCTTTCGGGTAACGAAAACCAACCCGCCATGCCGCCAACATCCATTACCAGGCCACAACGACAGTACTATATTTGATGCCTGCGTTAATGGCGTGCAACCGCTATACTTCAGCTGACGCAATGGAGAACCAGTATGCCTGAACTTGGTCATGTTGTGCTATACGTTCGTGAACTGTCACGCTCGGTGGATTTCTATTCCAAGGTGGTAGGCCTCACCGAGCAGGGACGTATTTTCAGAAACCGCGCCGCCATCATGACAGGCGGGCGTACCCATCATGAACTGTTACTCATCGAAGTAGGTGCAGCACCGGGCCCGCTGCAAGGTCATCGCCTGGGTTTGTATCACATCGGTTGGAAAGTGGGGACTAGCAAATCAGAATTGCAGGCTGCATTGCAACGTGTGCATGCTCACGGTTATGAAATCGATGGCATGGCGGATCACACCGTCAGTCAAAGTCTGTATTTGCGTGACCCGGATGGCAATGAAGTGGAATTGTTCGTCGATGATCCCAGCTACGATTGGATCAAGGATTCATCGTGGATGGAGGCGCCGGTGAAGCCGTTAAAACTGGATTCAGTATGAATTTGATTCATAGAACATGGGTCCCGGGAATTTTTTGAGCGACCGCGCCACAGGGATGTGGCGCACGTATCGATCAGACAGGATGTCGTGTCGATACGAAAAGCGTAAAAATTCCGGGGAGCCATGTTCTATGTGTTATCTGATATTTTCCCGTTGCAAAATCACAAAACTCATCGGATGCATATTTTTTTCATCGGGCGAATATTCTGCGCGCTGCTGCTCTCGCCAATCAGCTAAATTGAATTCCGGAAACCACGCGTCACCGTCGAACCTGGCATGGACGTAAGTCAGATAGAGCCGATCTGCACGCGGCAACATCTGTGCATACAAATTTTCTCCGCCAATGAACATCACTTCCGGTGCGCTCCCGGCCAAGGCGATCGCATCATCGATTGTGTGCGCCGCCAGTGCGCCGGGCGCGTGGTAGTGCTTATCGCGAGTGATGACGATATTCAATCGATCCGGTAATGGCTTGCTGCCAAAGGATTCAAAGGTCTTGCGTCCCATAATAATTGGTTTTCCCAGTGTGTGCAGGCGAAACCATTTCATGTCGGCGGGCAGCTTCCATGGCAAGCGATTCTGGATGCCGATAACGCGATTATCGGCCATGGCACTAATAATGGAAATCAACATTGAATAATCAGACCGCCACCGGTGCCTTGATATGGGGATGGCATTGATAATTGACGAGTTCGAAATCCTCAAAGCGGAAATCGAAAATATCTTTAATGGCCGGGTTGATCTTCAGCTGTGGCAGCGGGAACGGTTGCCGCGATAATTGTTCGTTGGTTTGGTCGAGATGATTTAAATACAAGTGTGCATCACCCAGCGTATGCACGAAGTCGCCCAGTTGCAAATCGCAGACCTGCGCTATCATCATCGTCAGCAACGCATACGATGCGATATTGAATGGCACCCCCAGGAAAATATCGGCACTACGCTGATATAACTGGCAGGATAATTTGTTGTCGGCCACATAGAATTGAAAAAAGGCATGACACGGCGGTAACGCCATGTTATCGATTTCACCCACGTTCCAGGCGCTGACGATCAATCGCCGCGAATCCGGTTTGGTTCTGATTTGCCGGATCAGATCCGTAATTTGATCGATGTGGCGGCCATCCGCTGCCGGCCAGGAGCGCCATTGGTAACCGTAGACCGGTCCGAGATCACCCTGTGCATCGGCCCATTCATTCCAGATGGAAACATTATTCTCTTGCAGATATTTTATATTGGTATCACCGCGCAGGAACCACAGCAATTCATGAATGATGGAGCGTAAATGACATTTCTTGGTCGTGACGAGCGGGAAGCCTTCCTGCAGATTGAAGCGCATCTGGCGGCCGAACACACTGACAGTGCCAGTGCCGGTACGATCGGTTTTGCGCGTACCGTGATCGCGTACATGGCGCATTAAATCCAGATATTGCCGCATCCTTCACCCCCTGCCCACAACAGGGTGAATCTTAACATGCTTGATGCGGTGCGAGTAGCTTGCGCTAACTTACTGAATCGTAACTACACCGG
This sequence comes from Gammaproteobacteria bacterium, assembly GCA_024641475.1. Lineage (GTDB taxonomy): Bacteria > Pseudomonadota > Gammaproteobacteria > UBA6429 > Thiohalophilaceae > JACQBC01. Next base: position 37,568 of record JAHECZ010000007.1, on the reverse strand, counting down.
GATGGATTTTGCTTTAGCGTTATAGGCAAGCCGCAAAAATACCAGACCCGTGATGAATAGCGGTAGCGACAACAACATGCCCATCGTCAGCCATTCCGTACCCAACAGATAATCGATGCCTTTATCCGGCGTGCGCACAAACTCCACGGCACTGCGGAATACCGCATAGCCAATCGCAAATACGCCGGAAATGGCCATGGTAGGTCGTGGTTTACGCGCAAACCACCACAAGATCGCAAACAAGGCGATGCCTTCGAGTGCAGCTTCGTATAACGGTGACGGGTGACGTGGCAGCTCGGTATTACTGTGAGGAAAGATCATGGCCCACGGCACTTGCGTGACATTACCCCATAGTTCGCCATTGATGAAATTACCGATACGACCAAAGAAAAGACCCAGTGGCGTTAACAAGGCCATGAGATCGATCACCTGAAAATACGTCTTGCGATATTTACGTGCAAAGAACCACATCGAGGTCAACACGCCCAACAAGCCACCGTGAAAGGACATGCCACCTTTGTGAAACGCCACGATGTGTTTGAGCATTGCCCACACCGACGGCTCAGCGATGACATATTTCAAATCGTAGAACAACAGATAACCAGCCCGGCCACCGAGGATCACGCCCAGACCGGCGAAGAAAACCAGATCATCCACCTCAGCAAGGGTCCAGCCGGAATTGGGTTGTTTGGCACGCCAGCGACCCAGCCACCAGCCGGTGAGAAAGCCCGCCAGATACATCAAGCCATACCAGTGCACCGGCCAGCCAAATAGCGAGAACGCAATGGGATCAAACTTGACGATAAAGTAATTGTGCATTGTTCGTATTCTACTGGTTGAAATCCAAATTGGCTATTCGCGGATCACACGACAGAACACCGCTTTCAGGTATTCAGTTTCCGGCATGGCCGGATGGATCGGATGATCCGCCGCCTGATGTCCCTGACCAATGATCTGCAGACGCAGTGGCAAATTTTTTGCCGCCTCGCGTATCGCGCCTAATAACATCGTCGCATCGACATGTTGCGAACAGGAGGCGGATACTAAAATCCCATTGTTACCTAACAGTTGCAACGCCTGATGATTGATACGCTGATAAGCATTTAAACCCTGTGCCAGATCCTTGCGGCGCTTGACAAACGCAGGCGGGTCCACCACCACGATATCAAATGACGCTTTCACCTCGATCAATTTGTCCAGGACTTCGAAAGCGTCACCGGCATGCGGGTGACAACGTTTTGCCACACCATTGCGTTTGGCATTTGCTTCGAGCAAGGCCAGTGCCTTGGCCGAGCTGTCTACACAATGTACTTCACTCGCTCCGGCCACCAATGCCTCGATGCCCCAGGCACCCAGATAACTAAATACATCCAGTACCCGTTTATTTTTACAAAGTTGTTGCAGACGGGCGCGATTGTCACGGTGATCATAGAACCAGCCGGTCTTCTGGCCACCTTGTATGTCAGCCTCAAATATCGCTGCATTTTCCTGCACAGGAATGCTCGCTGGAATTTCGCCATAGGCCACTTCACAATACAACGGCAGCCCTTCAAGCTCACGCAGGCTGACGTCGTTGCGCATGAAGATGCCGCGAGGTGCAAACTTCTCGACGAGGACGGCGATCAAGTTTGCTTTATGTTGCTCCATGCCTGCCGTGGTAATCTGCACGACAAAATAATCACCAAAGCGATCGATTACCACGCCAGGGAGAAAATCGCCGTCAGCAAAACACAGACGATAAAACGGATCAGGATAAAGTGCCGTGCGCAATGCCAGTGCTTGTTCGAGTCGGCGTCGTAATAAAGCGATGTCGAGCGGCCGTTGTGCCTTGCGGCTATAGAGCCGCGCGCAGATCAAACTGTGCGGATTGACATAGGCGCTGCCCAAGGGTCGTCCTTGCGAGGTTTCCACATTGACGGCCTGGCCGGGGGTGAATGGCTTCAGTGGTGTGGCCTCGATGTCCACTTCATTGCTGTAAATCCATAAGTGACCTTGTCGAAGGCGGCGCTCTTCGCCTTTGCGCAGTCGCAATGCCGGTAATTCAGTATGAGTCATGGGTCAGTCCATGTTGGAAAAAAGTCCCTGGTAAATCCGCGATTTACCGTTGGGTACGGGGCTTGTATGATGCCATAAAGACAGACTAAACATTCATTTAATTTTAAGGCATTCCAACACCTATGGTGTACGTCATCCCTATCCCGTTGGTGCTTCTGAATATCAATGTTAAATATGCCGACAATGCAACAACTCAGACGAGAAAAACTTCACTCAGCAACAGATTATATTCTTGCGTGGCAACAACTCGTTTCACAGCAGTATGTATCGCGACAATTGTGTTTTGCGATTCCGTGGCGAAAGCGCCAATCTGCATCCGACACTACAAACCAAACTTGCACCGCCAGGGCAGGTACTTGCCTATGTATGTGAAAACATGCAATGTAATCCACCCATCTCGGGAACGAATGAATTTGTGCATTTATTATCGGAAATAATTAATTAAGGAGCCTCTGATTAATGCGTCATTCCCGTACCGTATCGGGCATGGGAATGACGCAAGATGAATTATTCAGAGCTTCCTTAATAGTTAAGACAAGCTGAAGGTTACCCACTTCGGTATATTGTCTATAACTATGATAAAATTAAACTGTCATTCAAATACAAGTTATATATATCAACATGAATCTATCAGCAAGCTGGCGTCTCTACATCGATATCGCAACCTTTATTGTCTGTGCACTGATCCTGGGCTTATACCAATATCGATTGTTGCGGCACACTCGTAAAAACCCGCAAACGACCGTACAAGGCATGAATATCCAGGCACGCCAGGCCTGGGTCGAACAGATCATGACAACCAGCGGTCGCGATGTGCTGGCAGTCCAGACCTTCCGCAATTCAACGATGGCAGCGACATTAATGGCCTCCACCGCCGTGCTGTTGATCTTCGGTATTTTTAATATTCTTTCCAGCGCCGATAAAATCGGTCCGGCGTTTCACAGCATCAATTCATGGGGATCACATGATCCGGGCATGCGGAATTTCAAATTAATGGTGTTGCTGGTGGAATTCTTTATCGGCTTCTTCTGTTTTTCGCTGGCGGTGCGTGGCTATCATCATGCCGGTTACATGATTAATGTTCCCATTAACAAGAGTGAACAGCACGGCATCACGGTGCAGAAGGTCGTGCAAATGCTCAATCGCACGTCGCGTTATTACAGCATGGGCATGCGCAGTTATTATTTCACGGTGCCAGCCGTCATGTGGCTGTTTGGTCCGGTATGGATGTTCGTCGCCACGCTGGTGCTATTAGTAATATTAAATCATCTGGATCACATAACTGATTAACTCGATACGCACACTACATTTTCTACCCATCAATATAGATAAAGTTGATATATAAGAGCATCAGGCAAATAAATTTAACGTCGGTACCGTCAATGGATAAGTTGTGGTTACTTCCGTTGCAGCATTAATTCCGGCGAGAATACGCAACGATTGATGCACTACGCCTGGTGTTAACTGCACCGCCCCGGTTGTATTGGCTGGGACAGGCGCCAACGTCGTTGGATTCAGCCACATAGCATGATGATCAGCCGTGGTTGCGCCTATTACTCGATTCCCGCGAATCGAAGTTGTCGAATTACCCATTAACATCATACTGGTTATCGGCCAGTGATCTTTACCGTTGTCTACGTTGTAGACATTGGTGCGTCCAAAATCCGAGCCGACCACCACGACTATTTTGTCCGCTAATCCGCGCGCTTCGGCTTCAGACAGGATTGCATCCAATCCACTCAATAAACTCATCAAACGCGGATAATGCTGCGCATCATGATCGGAATGGGTATCAAAACCACCGATGGAGATTTGTACTGCCGCAGCGACTCCGGACTCATACGCTGCCAGCGCAACATGCCCTTGCTGATATAAGCTGAAAGCATCAACCTGGCCAGTGAAATTCGACGATGTTTTAGTTGGCCCTTTGGTTGACAGATTATCTGCCATGTCTGCAAAACGACTCGGTCCGGAGCGCGAGTCTTGCAACTTGCCTATCGCTTGCTTGATGCGTGGCACACGCTGCGTATCGTACATCACCTGGGTACGCGCATCGCTCGCTGCCTTAATCAAACCACGTGCAGCATTGCTACCTTCAGGGTAATACAGTCGGCTCGAAGCTGAACTGGCAGTCTGACTCCGGTTTGGAAATGCAAGTTCATACAGTGGCGCCAAATCATAGGATTTCAAATGCGCAGCAACCGTGAGTCCACCCGTGACAGAATAACCACCATTAGTGATATACGACATGGGTCGGGCTGGTGCCGCAACACCGGCAATCAGCGCCGCAATCGATGGAAAACCCACCCGTGAGAGTTCTCCACTCCAGCTGTGACGTTGGCCGTCATCATGCGCATTGGTGCGTGTATCCACGCCATTAATCACCAGCATCTTCTGATAATATTTATCATAGAAGGTCTTGGCGTTATACAAAGTGGTATTACCCAGAAAACTGTCTGGTGGTGGCGCATAATGCAGTGGACTGCCATTGGGTGCTTGCAGGATAGAACTACTGGGATAGTTATTCAGGCGTGCCGGATCAGTGGAATTAGTATAGCCTTTTGGATCCATCAAACTGGTGGGGTCCCAACCACCATTGGCATTAACGAACAACCACAACGGTCCGGTATAATTATCCACGGCGCCGAATACCTGCATGCTGGGCAACGAGAAGGCCGCGCCTGCACCGAGTAATCCCGATAATTTTAAAAAATCTCTGCGCTTCATAATTATTACTCCAATCGACAAATCAACACGCAGCAAATAGTTTTCTTTGCTGAAAATTATTCAAATAAAAATTTGTAATCCATCATCAGGTACGATACGACTGCCATCCAGGAACGAATCGTGCGATTGGCATCCGCCGACCCACCGCAATCGGTAGAGACTATCGTGCCGGTGGTACTGTTCCGCACCGCCACAAATAAATCATATGTGCGGGCGATTTCCGGATCGGAGGCACTGAGCTCTTCACCCAAGATTCGTTTGTGCAAATAGACAATGTTCTGTTTGATGCGATCGGTGCCCGTGCCATTATCCGGTATGTCCGTCACCGCCACATTGGGGAACATGACACGACTTGCTGTGGCTTTGGCAAGATCAGAGGGGACAGCACTGCAGGCGGCTTGATTCGCAATACGTTCCTGGATTGAGGCCATCGCGCTGGTTGGTTCCTGGGTGCGAACCGTGACATCCATGGAATCGATACCACCATAGAGCAACCGGAAGGTATTACCCACTAAAGTATTATTGCTGGGTGAGCGCCACTGGTAACCCCCGGTGATCGCTGTGACCTTGCGATCCAGCTGTTCAGGTGTTGATAATATTGGCGTGCCCAGAGTTGCATAGTTAACCGGGTTTTCATTGGTACCCAGATTAACGACCTTGAACTGATTGCTGGCTACCACCCCTTTAATCAGATCCTTAAATTTGTAGTTGTTGGTGATAAACCGTGTCTTGAGTTGGTCTACCAATATGGCATCTTGCGTTGCGTCCGGACCCATCAGACCGCGCAATACCGTCTTCACGGTCGCCGTCGCAAAGCGATCATCGGCGGCGATGCGCCTTCCAAGGAATTGTAATGCCGTGGCACTCTGATTTGCTGGCAACAGATCCGCCGTGTTCAGCGTATAACCCGGTTCCAGCATCTCTTTAGGATTGCGTGTATTAAACCAATTTGTCACATTTCCGGAAAATGCGCCAGTGTTGCTCCAATTCTTGTATAACCCGGCGACTGGATCCATCACGTTATGACAAACCGAGCACTGTGGATCCGTCAGTGTGGGGAATTGTCCGGTTACTTTTGTGAAGTCCAATCCAGAACGATCGGCCAGTCCCTGGATATCGGTATCCAGAAAGTACAGGAAAGTATAACGGGTCCGCCCTCGATTACGATTCGTGGCAGTGGAGGGATAGCGGCTCAGGAACGGCAATGTGCTCAATATACCGGTATGTTCATAGGTACGGTTATTCTTATCGGTCAATTGCACGGGCATGAAAACCGTTGGATCATGTGCAGATAAGGCGTCGCCGTACGTAAAGGTAAAACCTGGACTACCTGAAACTGTCGCATCATAGATGGCGGCGGAATAACTGTTCACCATCACGTAATTCGCTGTCAAGATCTCCGTTAGCGGCTGATCGTTGCGAACTACATTTGCTACCAACTCTAGCGGCGCTCTGGCCAACCCAATATTGGCGTATTGGCTCAGGGTAGTGGCATCCTGACTGCTATAGCCTGCATTGATTAAATTGCCGCTATCAAAGTAGGATCTGTTGTTAAAGTTGTAGAGATCTAAATTATTCAACCCGGTTATACCAACAGCATAGTAGTCGGTAAGCAACATATCGTTGTAAATCTCTTTCACTCGCGTATAGAAAGCCGGCTCCGTCATAATGGGATCCAGCAGCAGATTAATGGCAGTGGTAATCGCGGCGTCATCCGCTCCGGCACTGTTCACCGTCGCTTCTTCTGAGCTTGTCGGCAAACGTGCTGCCAAAGCTAAAGTCGTCTTACGCAGGCGATTGTAACCACTGCCATAAATTACACCGGAAGTGGCAGTACCCGTCGTGCAGGTTTTTGTCTTTGCGATCATGTCCGACAAGCTCATATAGTTCGCTGAGCCTTGCGTCATGATGACACCACCACTGTGATTATCCAGGTTGGTTGCCTTGGTCAAAATCAATGGGATATTACCGTTACCATTCTTCGCCGCTTCAACCTTAAAGTTGTTAAAGTTGATATCGTTAAATCCGGCGGTGCTTTCAGGTACCAAGGTGAAACTGCTTACGCCAGCGTGACAATTGACGCAACTCGGCCGCAGTACCTGGCCCCAGGTGACGCTCTGGAACTCGGATTTGAGGCTGTCACAACTTACCGGCGGTGGCGGGGGTGGTGCTGACACTACGATGTTCACCGTATCCGCGGCACTATTTACCTGACCATCGTTAACAACTAACTGGGCCACGTAGGTACCGGCCACATCAGGAGTAAACGTTGGCCGTGCCGTGGTAGCACTGGCCAAGGTTGCCGCACTCCCCGCAGGACGGGTTGGTAATGTCCATGCATAGGTAATCGCGTTGCCGTCCGGATCGGAACTTGCCGTGCCATTCAGTGTTACCAACAAGTTCGTAGTACTGCTCGCATCCGGACCGGCATTCGCCATCGGTGGACGATTAGCGGGATTTGCGGTAATCGATACCGTGGCCGTGCTATTGAGAGCGCCATCGCTGACGATTAACTGCGCGACATATGTACCAACAATATCCGGTGTAAAGGTCGGTCGCGCGGTCGTTGCTGCTGACAATGTGGCTGCGCTACCGCTGGGCCGAGTCATCAAGGTCCACGCATAGGTAATTGCATTACCATCCGGATCAGAACTGCCGCTGCCATTAAGCGTCACCAGCGTATTGACCGTAACCGTCTGAGTGGTACCCGCATTCGCCACTGGTGCACGATTTGCTGTGCTCGCGGTAATCGTCACTGTCGCCGCAGCACTGCTTAATGTGCCATCGTTAACAATTAATCGGGCTACATAACTGCCTGTAACATCAGGGGTAAAAGTGGGACGCGCCGTTGTGGCATTTGCCAATGTCGCGGCACTGCCAGCGGGACGGGTTGGTAATGTCCAGCTATAGGTGATCGGGTTGCCATCGGGATCGGAACTACCGCTGCCATTGAGCGTTACCAAAGTACCGGTAGTCACTGCTTGCACCGTACCAGCATTTGCTACCGGGGCACGATTTCCCTGCGTTGCTGTCACCAGCATGGTTGCAGCCACACTGTTAAGCATGCCGTCATTTACGATCAATTGCGCTGTATAACTGCCCACAATGTCGGGCGTAAATTTGGGGCTCACCGTGGCGGGGTTAACCAACGTGGCGGCGCTGCCAGCTGGCTTACTCGTTAACAGCCAGACATAAGTAATAGTATTTCCATCCGGATCAGAACTGCCACTGCCATTTAATGTCACCTGCGTCCCGACATTAACACTTTGATTCATACCGGCATTGGCGACCGGCGCACGATTTACCCCAGCAGTGGCGGTGATGGTAACGGTGGCTGGATTACTACTGGCGATACCATCTCGCACAATTAATTGAATGACATAATTACCCGCAACATCCGGCGTCAACATAGGGTTGGCAGTGGTTGCATTGCTTAGCGATACGGCACTAGTGGCAGGCTTGGATGTCAAGGTCCAGGCGTAAGTAATCGCATTACCATCCGGATCAGAACTACCTGTTCCATTGAGCGTGACACCCATACCAGTTGTCACGGTCTGATTGGCGCCGGCATTCGCTACTGGCGGATGATTCGCCACCGTTACAGTGATGGTGATGGTGGCAGGCATACTGTCGACCTTGCCGTCATTGGTGATCAATTGCACCACGTAGTTACCGATCATATCCGGTGTAAAACTCGCTTGTACTGACGTTGAATTGGTAATATTTTTCAGCGCGCTGCCCGCTGGCGTGGTATTAAACGCCCAGCGATAACTCAACGGATCCTTATCCGCATCGCTACTACCGCTGCCGTTAAGCATAACGGTGCTACCCATCGACACGGTAGAACCCGAATTCGAAACCGCATTGGCAACAGGGGTATGATTTGTAGTGGTCGGTGCCTGGGCACCACCGCATGCGGTAAGTAAAATACTGGTTGAGACAAGCAGGATAAATAAGAAATATGGCCGCGTGATATTAGTAAGGAATATATTTGTATTAGCCATAAATTTATCTCTCATGAAGTTACACTGGATAATTGTTTGATTGAATCAAATTAGCACAACGTATAACTACATAAGTGTGACGGTTTACATTTTTTCACGAACAGAAATGTATGCCAGTGCGCAGTTCGAATAATTTTTTTCACGCACAGACATTCCGGCATGCGTTGCATGCCGGAATCTATCGGCTCACGGAATTATCGAAAGGTTAGTAACCTGATAAAAATAATGTGAAGTACGTTTAGTTTATAACGCCACTGAGCAACAAAATGTGATTCATCGTTTGCAATGTTTTGAAGGCGTGAGGCGTTGCCACGCGCCATATATCAGATACTAAGATATAAACGTTGAAGCTGCTTATAATCGTAGTTCCGTGTCATCCCGTGGGAACTACCGGTAAGATGGTAAACGGAATGAGTATATACCGCTGTTATTTCTTCGCCGCATAGAGTCGTACCAATTCCAGTTGGATCCGATCCGACATCCGACGAAAATCGCGATTTAAGAGTCGCTCGGCACCCGCTTTGTCGCCACGTTTATAATCCGCCAGGATTTTTCCAGCCAATTGGTGAAATGTCTGATGGGTCGTGCGCAGCGTTTCATATTGTGTGGTGGTACCTAATACCACTTTACCAGGACCATAGAGCCACTTACCAAGGACACACAGGTTATCAGGCGCGATTTGTGAAACTTCCAGGCTTTCTTTACTGGTACCGTTGAGTACCGCTTCGAGACGAACTCGCCAGGCCATATGGGCATCTAATACCTGTTTTAAGTTCAAGCCCGATAATTCTTCTTCATCTTTATTAAATGTCAGTACCGCAGTACTGTCACCAGCATTACGTTTTCTTAACCAGTCCAGCAAACCCATGGAGTTTTCCTTTTCTTAAGCTAATAGTGACTGATGATGTTTCGACAATTTACACCTTTTCTTGAACTGTTTAAGCAGATTTTCGTGGTTAAGCTCACAGAATATTAACCCAGCGTGACACTTGGATATAACAATTTAAATATGCCTTTGTCTTTGCACATACTTGCGGAGTTAACTTTCGCTTACACCGATGACGCCTGTAAAAATATGCACTATGGGCTCAACACACCCAAATGCACATGGGCCGAATGAAGATCCTGCATAAATTCCTTGCTGGCAAAGTAATGAAATTCGGCAGCTCGGCACAGCGCCATGCCGGTGTCTACTTGCTGCGCTGAGGCCAGTCCTGGATGACAAAAGATTAATCCCCCATTGGCTGGCAAGTGGCCCAGCCAGCGCTGCATCAGACGGCGGTAATTTAACAGTTTAAAATCATATACCCCAAGCAAAATACTATTGCCAGGTAATTTATGTATGTGCAGCTTCCTGCTCAGCTGCAGGCCGCCGGTAAGTTTAATGACAGCACGCTTAAATCCGTAACCCGGACCGGCAAGCGTCCCGGTGTTACGTATCCATGGTAATTTTTGTTGTGTGCGTGCCTTGGCAATAACCAAATCGCGAATCACAGGCAGATCATGCACATGCTGATGACCGTCGATAAAATCCGGCTCGGTACCAAAGGTGGCATAAAACATCTGCCATTGCGCGTGCAATTCCTGTTCGATCGCCGCACGTGGAATAGCACCAAGGTGACTGTGAAATATCAATTTAGCTACTGACGGTAATTGTGGCCAATGTGCTGACAGCGCTGCAGTCAATGGTCGGCCTTCGGTCAGATTAAAATGCAGCCCGATTTCCACGCGTGCCCGATGCGGCTGCAAGGCCAGCGCTGCTGCGGGAAAATTCGCAGCATTGGTAATGCACGATACCGAACTCAGCCGCTGCTGTTTCACCAGTTCAATAATAGCGTTGGAAATAGATTCGGATAAACCAAAGTCATCTGCGCATAAAGTGAGTACACGCGTACTGATAGACATGGGTATCAGACCCGAGGAGTCGCTGCTGAATCGTGCAACGTAATATGACCCGTACCGATTTCACCAGAAATAATATACAACGGCCGCTGCTTCACTTCTTCATAGATTCGACCAACATATTCACCGAGGATACCTATCGATAACAGCATAATGCCGTTAAAAAACATGATACCCGCCACCACGGTCGGCCAACCCGGCAAATTATTACCGAATAATAATTTTTCCACGGTGACATAAGCGCCATAGGCGAATGCCAGCATGGCAACCACTGCACCCACACCACTCCATATCCGTAAAGGTAAATATGAAAACGCCGTGAGCCCGGTTAAACCCAAACTGGATAAACGCCGCAAGGAAAAACTGCTCTTACCCGCTGCGCGTTGATGCGGCGTGAAGGGCACGGCCACCGCATTGAATCCCACCCAGGCATACAGGCCTTTCATGAAACGATTGCGTTCCGGTAACGCTAACAAAGCGGTAACCATCGAACGATCCATCAAGCGGTAATCACCGGCATTGATCGGCAACTTAAAGTGCCCACCGGCATTCATTAATTTGTATAACAGCGCTGTACCAAGGCGTTTAACAAGCGATTCTTCTTCACGCGATTCACGTACCGCATAGGCACAATCATAACCTTGTTGCCATTGCGCCAGCATTTGTGGAATCAACGTAATGGGATGTTGCATGTCCGCATCGATAAGAATTACCACATCACCGACCGCACGTGTGATACCCGCGGTTAACGCGGCTTCCTTACCAAAGTTACGTGATAGTTTGATAAAACGTACACCGGGAACACGCGTCCAGCCGAGCATGACACCAAAAGTGGCATCGCTACTGCCATCATCGACAACGATGATCTCCCAGGCGTTAGTCAGTTCCTGTAATTGTTTGCTGAGTATTTCCAGCAAGGTCGGCAGATTGGCGGCTTCGTTATACGCAGGCACCACACAGGAAATCGACGGCGTCGCCGTGCGCTGTTGTTTAATACTGTCGCGATAGTGATCCGGCAATTGAGTCATATATGAAGTGTATCCTGTGGGATTTTCATGTGGCAAACCTTATTCGGACAGGCACTTGCATGTCCGAATAAAATACTCCAACCACAGAAATATTTCCCTATTAAAACAACAGGTTAAACCGTACCGGATAAAATACGCATTAGGATGATAGCGATTGATTGAAGCTCTGTTTAAACCGCTGCGCAAATTCCGCCATCGTGAAACGATGATTCTGCGTGCCGTGTTGGGCAATTTTAATCGCGCCCAACAGCGCTGCGATACGCCCGGTGGTTTCCCAATCCAGTCCTTTGGCAATACCGTAGAGCAAACCGGCGCGATAGGCGTCGCCACAACCGGTTGGATCATTGATCGCTTCGGGCTTGGCGCACGGTATCGTTAACATTTTGCCGTTGGTATAAATCAGGGAACCTTCCGCGCCACGGGTCACGATCAGCGCTTTAACGCGCTGGGCCAGTTGCGCGCTGGTCAGTCCAGTACGATTCTCCAGTAATTGCGCTTCGTAATCATTGACCGTGACATAGGTCGCCTTATCGACGAAGGCGAGCAATTCTTCACCATTAAACATCGGCAGGCCCTGACCCGGATCAAAAATAAACGGAATGCCGGCGCTGGCAAAATCCTGCGCGTGCTGCAACATGCCGTCACGGCCATCCGGCGCAACAATTCCCAGCGTGACACCTTTGGCATGGGTGACATGATTTTCGTGGGAATGATTCATTGCACCAGGATGAAACGCGGTAATCTGATTATCATCCTGATCCGTGGTAATGAACGCCTGGGCGGTATAGCTGGTATCGATGGTTTTCAAACAGGTCCGCGCAATACCGTGTTTATCCATCCAGCTGGCATAGGGTGCAAAATCCTGTCCCACAGTGCCCATGGGCAGTGCGTCACCGCCAAGTAACTTGAGATTATAGGCAATGTTACCGGCGCAACCACCGAACTCACGACGCATACTCGGCACCAGAAACGAGACGTTCAATATATGAATTTTATCCGGCAGGATGTGATTTTTAAATTGATCGGGAAACACCATGATGGTGTCGTACGCAAATGAACCGCAAATCAACGTCGCCATAGTGGATTTCCTTTAAGCAATAAATCGATGCCAGGCGACCAGCGCCCAGATGAAGGACACATTCAATAATGACACAAGCACGGCAGCCGAGCCCATGTCTTTGGCACGACCGGCTAACTCATGGTGCTCATTGCCAAAACGATCTACCACGGCCTCGATGGCCGAGTTGAGCAGTTCGACGATCAACACGATAAACATGCTGCCGATCAGTAACGCCCAGTCGAGATAAGTACGGCCTAACCACCACGCCACGGGTAACATGATAAAAAACATCGCCGCCTCCTGGCGGAATGCAGACTCATGGCGTAATGCCGCGCGGATTCCCAGCAGCGAATAACCAAATGCATTGATGATACGTCGAATGCCGGTTGCGCCGGGTTTGCCCATGTGTATATCCCCTGTTGAATTAATCCGCCGATCGTAAGTAATACGGCGCCATTGAGCAATGGTTTGTTAATTTTTCCAGGCCAGATCCAAATCCTTGGCGGCTTTGACATCATCCAGACGTTTCACCGGCAAGGTATGCGGTGCGCCGGTTAGTGCATCGGGCGTGGTCTGTGCTTCGGCAAGGATCGCAATCATCGCTGTTACAAATCCATCGAGATCCTGTTTGGCTTCGGTTTCGGTCGGTTCAATCAGAAAACATTCCGGCACCAGCAACGGAAAATAGGTGGTTGGCGCGTGATAGCCGTAATCCAGCAGCCGTTTGGCGAAATCCATCGCGCTGATGTGCAACTCTTTGGCCTGTTTCCGAAATGTCAGCACAAATTCATGCGTGGCGCGGCGTTTAGCAAAGGCCAATTCAAAACCGGCCTGCGCCAGTTTCACCATCAGGTAATTGGCATTGAGCGTGGCGTACTCACCAACGCGCTGCATGCCCTGTTTGCCGAGCATACGCGCATACACATAGGCGCGCAGCAACACACCGGCGTTGCCGTTAAAGGCTGACATACGACCGATCGATTGTGGACAATCCTGTTCGGTTAACCAGCGATAGGTGTCACCTTGCTTCGCGACGATTGGAATCGGTAAAAATGGTAACAAGCGCTCGCTAACGCCAACCGGACCGGCACCGGGACCACCACCGCCGTGTGGCGTGGAAAAGGTTTTATGCAAATTCATATGAATCACATCAAAGCCCATGTCACCGGGCCGTACCTTGCCAAGAATTGCATTCAAATTGGCGCCGTCGTAATACAGCAACCCGCCGGCCTCGTGTACGATCCTGGCAATGGCTTCGATCTTGCGTTCGAATACACCCAGTGTTGACGGATTGGTCAACATGATACCCGCGGTCTGCGGACCCACCACAGCACGTAATGCCTCCAGATCTACATCGCCTTGCGCATCGGTAGGAATCTCGCGGACTTTGTAATTACACATTGTGGCTGTCGCTGGATTGGTGCCGTGCGCCGCATCGGGCACCAGAATTTCAGTACGTGCAAAATCCTTGCGCGCGTCATGATAGGCACGAATCATTGCGACACCGGCAAACTCACCATGCGCACCCGCCATCGGCATCAACGACACGCCTTTCATGCCGGTGACGTCCTTAAGAATTTCCTGCAAGTCATGCATACAGGCGAGGAACCCCTGGCTGAGATTATCCGGACTCAGGGGATGCCGATTTACAAACCCCGGCAACATCGCCAACGTGTTACACCCACGCGGGTTGTATTTCATCGTGCACGATCCCAGCGGATAAAACTGCGTATCGATGGAAAAGTTTTTCTGCGACAAACGGGTGTAATGCCGCACCGCTTGCAACTCCGATACCTCGGGTAGTCCCGGTGGATCGGTACGCAACAAATCAGCAGGAATATCCTTCACCGCGTTGGCAGGGTTTCCTGCTTGCGCCGTATTTATGCGACCGGCAACGGCGCGTTCAAAAATCAGCATACTTACCTCAGCAAATCAATACTATGTTATCTAATTAGCCCAGCGCCTTCAGTGCCTTGTCGAAATTTGGATCAGAGGCAATCTCCGGAACCAATTCGGTATAGAGCACTTTATCATCGGCATCGAGCACTACAACGGATCGCGCGGTGATACCCGCGAACGACCCATCCTGTATCAGGATGCCATAATCCTTGGCGAAATTTTTATTCCGCATCATCGATAGCGTTGTCACATTTTTGGTGTTCTCAACACCACAGACACGAGCCATTGCAAAGGGTAAGTCGGCAGAAATCACCAGGACTGCGACATCATTGCGCTTCATCGCAACCTCATTGAATTTTTTCATTGAGTTAACACAAATTCCGGTATCCAGGCTCACAACGATATCCAGAATTTTCTTCTTGCCTTTGAAATCCGCCAGACTGACATCCGACATGTCCGTCTTGGTTAATTTAAAATCCGGTGCCTTGCTACCGACTTTAGGTAAATCACCATTGGTTGAAATTTTGTTTCCCTGTAAGGTAATCGTAGCCATGTTGCTTCTCCTTTTATGTCACTATGTGTATCAACAAGATACACTCATTCTAATAAAAGCAAATTCGATCAAGCCGATGCTGGCAAGGCGGAAGAGTACGAAAAAGCGCAGTTTACGTGAGAGTAAATGAGCATTTTGAGTACGCTTCCAACGCCGCCAGCGCGGCTTCCGCGAATGTGCTAAGCCATGTTCGGTTGCACCGGGCACTTGCTTGCCTGCAACCGTCCGGCGATTCGCGCAACATTATCGACATACATGTCGATATCTGCACTGGTCTTGGTCTCGGTCGCACATACCAGCAACGTATTGCCTAATTCCGGATAATACGATTCCAATGCGACGCCACCAAGAATACCCTGTGCAGCCAGTGCGCGTTGCACTTCACTCACCGGCAGATCAAATCGAAACACGGCTTCATGGAACAACGGCCGGCTAAATATTTTCTGCACGCCGTTCACTTTGCCAAGTTTATCGATCAACTCCATGGTGTTTTGATGACTCGCGGTGGCCGCATTCCGCAACCCATGCGGACCGACCAGACTCATGAAGATCGTGGCGGCGGTCACCAGCAAGCCTTGATTGGTACAAATATTCGATGTCGCTTTGGAACGGCGAATGTGTTGCTCGCGTGCCTGCAAGGTCAGCACGTAGCCAACTTTGCCGTCACGATCGGTGGTGCGTCCGATAATACGACCGGGCATTTGTCGCACGTATTCCTTGCGACAACACATGAAACCAAAGTAGGGTCCGCCTGAGGATAATGGTGCACCCAAGGGTTGCCCATCACCACACACGATATCGGCACCGGTTGCGCCCCATTGACTGGGGGGTTTGAGCAAGGCCAGTGACATTGGATTGACCAGGGCGATGACCAGGATATTATGTTGCTTGGCCCAATTCGTCAGTGCATCGACATCCTCGAGTGCGCCAAAGAAATTCGGCTGCGGAATCACCAGGGCAGCGACATCACCCGGTTGTACCGGTAATGAAGCCGGATCGATAATGCCACTGGTGCGATCATAATCGAGTTCTTCCAACACGATGCCCTGATGCTTCACCGTCACATCGGCAACGCGCCGATAATGCGGATGCACGGTACGCGGTATCAGAATACGTTTGGACTCGGATTTGCGATGGGCGCGCACTGCCATCAGGATTGCTTCGGCCAACGCAGAGGCACCGTCGTATAACGAAGCATTGGAAACATCCATGCCGGTTAAGCGCGTCATCATTGTCTGATATTCATATAACAATTGCAGCGTACCCTGGCTCGCCTCGGCCTGATAAGGCGTATACGCAGAATAAAATTCACCGCGCGATACCAGTTCCCATACGGCGGCAGGGATATGATGTTCATATGCACCGGCACCGGCGAAACATAATCCACGTTCATCTTGCGACGCACGCTGGCGCATTAAACGTGCGATTTCCATTTCGGTCATGCCATCCGGGACTTTGGTTAAACCCTGGCTGCGCAACTTTGCAGGAATTTCATCGAACAACGTATCAATACTGGACACACCAATGCTATTGAGCATCTCGCTGACTTCGGCGTCCGTATGTGGAATAAACGGCATGAGTTACCTCGATTAATGTTCAGCCGCGATTTGTGCGGAATAGGCCTTGGCATCAAGCATGTCATCCAGCTCGCCGATGTATTCGGGTTTAATCTTGAATATCCAGCCCGCCCCAAACGGATCTTTGTTGATGATCTCCGGTGTATCTGCCAGGGTCGTGTTCACTTCGATCACTTCCCCCGCCAACGGTGCATAGACATCCGATGCGGCCTTGACGGATTCCACCACAGCACAATCCTCACCGGTCTCATAACTGGTGCCGACATCCGGCGCTTCGACATAAACCAGATCACCCAGCAATTCCTGGGCGTGATCGGTAATACCGATCGTTAACGTGCCATCGCTCTCCTTGCGAATCCATTCGTGAGATTTGGTGTAACGTAATTCATTAGGTACTTTGCTCATGCTTGCTCTCCAAATAATTTTTCCAAAAAATTCTTTTTATGCTGTTGCGTCCAGTGCAATTATTCCCTCATCACCTACACGCACGCTTTACCGTTACGTACAAACGGTGGCTTGACCACACGCACGACAACCTGACGTCCGCGCATATCCACTTTGGCATGATCGCTCACACTGGCGGGTACACGTGCAAAGGCAATGGCTTTACCGAGCGTCGGCGAGAAACTGCCTGAGGTAATTTCACCACCATCCAGTCCATCGATCAGCACCTTCTGATGATTGCGCAACACACCTTTGTCATCCATTAACAAACCGACCAGTTTGGCTTTTACGCCCTGCTGCTTTTGTTGTTCGATCACGTTGCGTCCAATGAAATCGCGATCCGCCGGTTCCCAGGCCACCGTCCAGCTCAGACCGGATTCCAGTGGTGAGGTAGTCTCATCCATATCGCTGCCATATAAATTCATCCCGGCTTCCAGACGCAAGGTATCGCGAGCACCCAGACCACATGGCCTGGCACCTTGTGCTGTCAGTTGTTGCCAGAATGTTGCCGCTTGCGTGGCAGGCAACATAATTTCGTAACCATCTTCTCCGGTATAGCCGGTACGCGCTACCGCAATGTCATTATCGAGAATCGCCATAAAGAATGCGCCCAACTCGTGTACCTTCTCCGCTTGTTTGCCTAGCACGGCATGCGCCATGTCACGCGCCTGTGGACCCTGGATCGCGATCATCGCCAGATCATCGCGTACTGTGATATCCACGTTAAAAGTCTTCGCCTGTTGGTTGATCCAGGCCAAATCTTTCTCGCGCGTCGCGGCATTGACCACCATGCGAAACCAGTCATCCGTCAGAAAATATACGATGAGATCATCGATGACACCACCGGCCTCATTGAGCATGCAGGAATACAGCGCTTTCCCAGGTTGCTTGAGGCGATCGACATTATTCGCCAACAGTTTGCGTAAAAATGCCCGGGTATTTGCCCCGCGGATATCCAGAATCGTCATGTGTGAAACATCAAACAGTCCCGCAGCCTTACGAACCTGGTGGTGTTCATCAATTTGCGAACCATAATTCAGCGGCATATCCCAACCGCCGAAATCGACGATCTTGCCACCTGCGGTGACGTGCGTAGCGTATAAAGCCGTGCGTTTACCCATATTGCTCCCCAATTTAATTTACTCTTCCGCGTGATAAGATGAACGCACCATCGCGCCGGCTTTTACCCAACCAAATCCCAGCTCACGAGCAATGTTGGCATAGTGATCGAACTGTTCCGGTGTGAGGTATTCCTGCACCGGTAAATGATACCGGGTTGGCCGCAGGTACTGGCCAATCGCAATGCGTTGCACGCCAGCCTGACGTAAATCGTCCAGTACGGCGACGACTTCTTGCTCCTGCTCACCCAGACCTAACATCATGGCCGATTTTGCTTCACATAGTGGATGCTGCGACACCGCCGCCAATAATTGCAGAGAACGATCATAATCCGCGCCCTTGCGGACACGCTTGTACAGACGCGGTACCGTTTCCATGTTGTGGCCCCACACCAGACGTTGTTCACCCGGAGCATGCGCTAATGCGTCCAGAATGGTTGTTACTGCCTGAGTTTGAGTACGATGAAAATCCGGTGTCAGCAATTCAATACCAAGATTGGCGTTGTTGGCGCGCAACTGAGTGATCGTTTGGGCAAAGATATTTGCTCCACCATCGGCGAGATCATCGCGATTCACTGAGGTGAGCACCACATAGGCCAGTTGCATGCGTTGCACGGCAGCGGCAACACGACGTGGCTCATCGAGATCTACCACAGCTGGACGGCCGGTTTTCACCGCGCAAAACGCACAGGCACGTGTGCAGGTATCACCCAATAACATCAGCGTAGCGGTGCCGCGACTCCAGCATTCACCGCGATTGGGACAACGCGCTTCCTCGCAGACGGTGTGCAGTGCTTGTTCATGAATGGTTTGATGGGTAGTGGCGAAGTGATCCTGGCCCAATGACTGACGGATCCACAGCGGCATGCGACTGACGTTGGGTTCAGCAGAATGATCAAATACCGGTAATTCGGTCATGCAGATTCTCAGTGGTTGCAAATAAAAAAGGGGCGAAGCAAAACGACCAAAAATCATTTTGCTTCGCCCCTCTGTCATTTATACCTGAGAGCTTAAGCCCCTTCGGTGCTCGCTGTAGTTATCCGAGTCTCTCCAGAGTCAACATGATAGTAACGGTCCTTTTGCCTGAGCGATTCCGGGCGGGTTGCGCCTTCGGCGCCTCACTCGATGGTGAGGTCTCTCCCACTGCTACCTTTGTTGCGGGGCTAAGTGTACTGAGCTTGCCAGGCAAAACCAAGGAGAATAGACAACTTATTATATGTACGGGTATTACGAGAAAATTCACCTTATATATAGAACTCAGCCCGCTTCATCCAGCACCCGTGCCAAGGTAAGTCCCTGGGCAAACACCGATACAACGACCACAGAGTAAGTAAGCACTAACAATAAGTCCCGCACCGTACCGTCAGGAAGAGTCAAAAATAGCGCCACTGACACACCGCCGTGCATGGCGCCCCAGGTCATGGCTTGTTTGATTGCGGGACTAAAACGGCGATACCGTTGCCAAACCAATAACGGAATACCTGTACCGACAAAGCGCGCCAATAAGACCATGGGGACCAACGCCAGGGCAACCAGCAGATATTCGATGTGCACCGAGATGCGCAATAACTCTAAACCCAGCAACACCAGCAAGCCGACGACGATCACTTCCGCCAACACGCCCCAAAAGGTCCGCAGTTGCTCACGGTTCGCCTCGGGTAAAGCATCACTGCGTGCAACAAATAATCCAACAATCACTAGCGTAAGTGGCGCAGACAAATCCAGCCAGTACGCCACGGCCTGGCCACCTAATGCCAGTGATATGGTCAGCCACAATGCCAATGGCATATGTTGTTCGATATTCTTCAGTAATCGATACAGCAACCAACCCAATGCAAAACCCCATACGATACCACCACCGATATGTTGCAACAGCCATAACGGCATGGTGACTTGGGGTACCGGTACACCGGCATTCACCAACACAATCAGAAACGCAATGATGGTAATGATATTATTGGAGAGCGATTCGCCGGTTATTGTTGTTTCATGTACGCGCGCCAAGCGAATTGCCCGCAGCGCCCCGGTTATGCCGGTTGAATCGGTTGGCATAATCAACGTGCCAAATAACAGGCAATAACCAAATGGGGTCAGGATGCCAAAACCTTGCAGGATCACCCATAACACCCCTGCGATTAAAAACATCGCAATCACGCTGCCGATCAGCGCAATACTGCTGATCATCACGCGTTGCTCTTTTAACTCGGCAAAATTGATCTGGATCGCCGCCGCAAACAATATCAGCCCCAGCAAGGTTTGCATCAGCACCGGATAATCACTGACACGGGCCAGTTCAATATTGGCCTGATACACCAGCGAACCCCAGCCGGATTTGCCCAGTAATACCATCAACAGTGATACAACCGCGGCAGCAATCATAACCACCAGGGTATTGGGCAGGCGTACATAGCGATAATTGAAATAGGCGATAAACGCTACTAACGTGAGTAATACCGCCGCGAATTGGATGACGACCATGTCTGCCGGAAATGGTTAGGGAGGTAAGTAACGATACGGAAAATCCGTGTTGATTACAATGCTTCGCCACGCGCCAGTTTCGGTAAATCCAGGCGCTTACCCATGGCGTAATCGATAATAAATCTCTTTACCGGTGGTAGCTTGTTCAACATACCCATGCCAGCACTCCGCAACCAGGCAAGCACTGGCTGTTCAGTAGCAAACATGCGTTGAAAATTATCCACGGCAACCAACATGGGCAAATTATCGGCGCGACGCCAGCGTTCATAACGGCGTAACACCGGTTGCGCACTGATCGATTGCCGTCGCTGTGTCGCATCAAGCAACACTTCGGCTAACGCAGCTGCATCGGTCAAACCCAGATTCACGCCCTGTCCTGCCAACGGATGCATGGTGTGTGCCGCATCACCAACCAACGCCACACCATCAGCAATATAATGTTCCGTATGTAAAAACCGTAAAGGATAAACTGCCCGCGGACCGATTGATTCGATGGCACCCAGACGGGATTCACTTGCCTGCTGCAGTTCCTGCGCAAATTGCGCACTATCCATGTCGCGCAACGTGCGCGCCAATGCATCACGCGTTGACCAGACAATGGAACTGTAGCCATCGGTTAACGGTAAAAACGCCAGTGGACCGGTCGGTAGAAAACGTTGCCAGGCAGTCGCCTGATGTGGCAAGGCGGTTTTTACATAAGTCACCAGCGCAGTGTGGTCATAATCCCAACCACGCACCCGAATCTGCAATTGCTCACGTAACCAGGAACGGCTGCCATCGGCACCGACTAACAAACGCGTTTGTAACACCCTGCCATCGGATAACTGCACATGCCAGTTCTCATCATGACGTTGCAGGCGCTGACAGCGTTGGCCATGTAGCACGGCAATGTTATCAACACCTTGCAGACCAGCCATTAACGCCGCGGTAATCACCCGATTCTCGATAATATGTCCCAACAAGGGCTCACCCAGCTCGGCACTATCCAAATGTAATTCCGCACGACCGGTATTTTCCCAAACATGCATTTCCCGAAACGGTGACACGCGTTGCGCCACCATGGATTGCCAGACATGCAATGATTCAAAGATACGTTGTGATGCCCGCGTAATCGCACTAACCCGTAAATCGAACTGTGATTCAGTGGTGTTGGTGTCATTGCCCGCAAATTCCACCAACGCACATTGCAAACCACTATGCCGCAACGCACAGGCCAGCGTGGCACCGACCATGCCGCCACCGATAATCACGATGTCATACTGGTTTGTCGCGTTCACAGGCCTAATCCTCGTGCCAGTAATGACGCTTTACCGATATAACCCATGGCCTGGTGCGCGATGCGTTTACGCAATGGCGTAAATAATTCCATCGCCAGTAACCCGGCGTTGCGCGCCAACACCATGGGGAGAAAATCGGTAGAAAATGCCCGTACCATGCTGTCAGTGAACAACATGGTTTGCCATTGATCGCGCTTACGCCAATTCGCATAGTGTTGCAGTTCTGTTAACGAACCGATATCAGCATTGCGCGCGTGCGCATCACGAATCACTTGTGCAAGCGCCGCCACATCACGCAAGCCCAGATTGAATCCCTGCCCGGCAACCGGGTGCAACGTGTGTGCGGCGTTACCGATAAAGGCCAGCCGTGAACGCACATGTTCACGGATTTGCATCATTCCCAGTGGATAAGCACTACGTGTACCGATTCGCATAAAACGACCGGGGCGATCACCGCAGCGTTGCTGCAATTCGTGAGTAAACGCAGCGTCGTCCAGTTGCAGCACACTGGCGACTTGCGCCTGTGGCACGGTCCAAACCAAACCATAGCGATGTGGTGTATCGGCAAATCCGGGTAACGGTAACAAGGCCATCGGACCATTGGCGGTAAAACGTTCGTAGGCGATGCCCTGATGCGGTCGATCCATCGCGAGATTGGCGATGACCGCTTGCTGCTGATAATCCCGCTGCCAGGTTTTAACATCAAGAAATTCGCGCACGAACGATTGCGTGCCATCGGCCGCCACGACCAAATTGGCGGTGAGAGTTTTAGTATCAGAGTGTTCCAGTGCAATCCGGGCCTGCGCACCCTGCAAGTCCAACCCAGATACTTTGGCGGGTGCCAGCACGGTAATCCCGGATCGTTGTTGCAAAGCGGCAAATAAGGTTTGGCCTAATACGCGATTCTCCACCACATAACCCAGCGCATCGACACCTTGTTCAACCGCTGCTAATCGGGTTATGCCGGGATGACCACGATCCGAAATATGAATCGTATGAATCGGCGCAACACCCGCTGCTTCAATTGTTGGCCATAAATCCAGACCAGCAAAAATTTGGCGTGAACTATAGGATAACGCGACGGTACGTGCATCGAATCCCGGTGGCGGTAAATGTTGATAGTCATGCGCTTCGATCAATGCAACACGCGGTGGCTGCGACAAACGTCCCAAGGCCAAAGCCAGACTGATCCCCACCAGTCCGCCGCCGATGATCACCACATCGTAATGTTGTTCCTGTGTCATGCCACCGCAGACATCAATGCCTGGATTTCATCGGGTTGTTTGGGCACATCCTTGGTCAACACCTCGCAACCCTTCTTCGTCACCAGGATATCGTCTTCGATACGGATACCGATGTTCCACCATTTCTTTGCCACACCTTTCATACCCGCCGGAATATAGATGCCGGGTTCCACCGTAAGCGTCATGCCTGGCTCAAACACCCGCCATTCACCACCCACTTTATAGTCACCCACATCATGCACATCCATGCCCAGCCAGTGACCGGTACGGTGCATATAAAATTTACGGTAGGTTTCATCTTTAATGGCTTTACGCGTGGTGCCTTTGAGCAGGCCCAACTTCACCAGGCCATCGGTGATCACTTCCACCGCCGCTTCATGCGGTTCATTCCAGTGTTTACCGGGACGAATCTGCTCAATGGCAGCTGCCTGGGCTTCCAGCGTGATGTCATACAAACTACGTTGTTGTGGATTGAATTTGCCATTGACCGGGAAGGTACGGGTGATATCGGCGGCGTAGTACTCAAACTCGGCGCCAGCATCAATTAATAACAAATCGCCGTCCCTTAAGGTGTCGGTATTCTCGGTGTAATGCAGGATACATCCGTTGGGGCCGCCACCGACGATCGAACCATACGCCGAAGAGCGCGCACCATGTTTCATAAAGGTATGCATAATCTCCGCTTCGATCTGGTATTCCTTCATGCCGGGACGGCAGGCCTGCATCGCACGGCGATGCGCCTCGGCGGATATCACTGCCGCTTGTCGCATCATAGTGACTTCCTGACTACTCTTGATAAGCCGCATATCATGTAATAGATGATCCAGCGAGACGAATTCACTCGGCGTATGTATCCCGGCTCGCGCCTGTTTGCGTAAATGGTTGACCCAGCCGATGAGCCGCTGATCGAAATCCGGATGCGTACCCATCGTGTAAAATACCCGCTGCTTGTTTTCCAGCATGCCGGGCAGAATATCGTCGATATCTTCAATCGGAAAGGAATCATCGGCCCCGAAGCGTTCCACTGCGCCCTCCTGCCCGGCGCGCAGACCATTCCAGATTTCGGCATCGGGATCACGTTCCCGGCAGAATAAAACATATTCACCGTGTTTACGGCCAGGAATTAATACGGCGACCGCCTGAGGCTCGGGAAAACCGGTCATATAATAGAAGTCACTGTCCTGCCGATAGGCGTATTCCACATCGCGATTACGCAGACGCATCGGCGCAGCGGGCAGGATAGCCACGGTATTGGGCTCCATCATGTTCATCAGGGTTTTACGACGCTGCGCGAATTCTTTTTTGTCCATGTGGCTGTCTCGTGGCAATTTGCCGTAGTGATTAACTGATTAATCGATTTAGTGCAAGTTGGTGGAAGAATCTGTGCCGGGTGATGGCTGGTTAAACTCTTCATAGAAGAGAATCGCCCCTACTTTCAGATATTCATATAATTCAGCATAGGACTCTTCATCATCTTCTTCGACCGTTAATTCAGTGCCACTGATCTGGCTGATTTCAGTAAAATCCTGATAAATTTCGGCCAGTTCGGCTGTCAGCCCTTGTGCACTGCTTACTCCACCTATCTGTAATCCCAACAGGAACCCCTGGCACCAGTGTCCCAATGCGGTGACGCGGTCACCAAGTTCATCATCATCACCAGGTAGTAATAGTGTTAATGCAAATTCACCGGTAGCCAGTTCATCAGATACCTGATCAAAGACATCATCAAGCATGCGCCTGACCTCGGCTGCCAAGGCATCGCCTTCGCTCATCGCACGCGATACTTCTGGTATCACTGCAGCCAGCCAATGTGCTTTGCCCGCAGCGCCTTGTGTAGACAAAATCGCGCTGATAGCACCGTGAATTTCTGCAGCATCCGTCGGAACGGCTATACGTTGCAGGGCCTGGGTTACTGTGGCGTAATCAAAATTAGACATGATGGGATAAACGGATGACTATCCGAACGTTGACTGCATCCAAGTATACCATGAAATAATTCACCTTCCTGATGCAAACCGTTGACCCCCGGACATCCTCGCTCTATATTGGTTACATCCAAACCGTTAATAATCATGGCAAGTGGAGCGGAGTCCTTGGACCTCAAAAAACTCGAAGATAAGGTAGATGAATTAATCCTGACCGTGGAACGCTTGCGCAGCGAGAATAAAACCTTGCGCGAAAGCCAGACCAATCTGGTGGGTGAGCGTGATAAACTCATGGCTAAAACTGAACAGGCGCGCGTGCGCGTCGAATCAATGATCGAACGCTTGAGGACGATGGAAGATGAGCAATGATACCGCCAAAGCTGTTTCAGTCAGCATCCTGGGCAAGGAATACATGGTGGCCTGCCCCGAAAACGAGCGCAGCGAACTGTTAACCTCAGCAAATTATCTGGACAAAAAAATGCGTGAGATCCGCGACGGCGGTAAAGTCATCGGCACCGACCGAATCGCCGTGATGGCAGCGCTGAATATGGCTCACGAACTACTGCATCAAAAAGCCGGCCCGGTTACCAATGTTGCGCCTGAAGTGGAAGGCCGCATCAAAAACCTGCAGGCTAAAATTGAAGATGCCCTGTTCCGCAGTCGTCAACTTGAATTCTAAGTAGTAGTATTTATCTATAGTAACCTGTCTGACGTAGAAGCCTCCGGCGGATGTCAGACAAGGCGGAAATCAACGAGAATGCGGAGTTTACACGCGAGTAAATGCGCAATTCGAGTTGATTTCCAACGCAGTATGACGCCGCCCGAGGCTTTTACGTCAGACAGTTTTGGGTGTTCCCTGCGGTATTCGTTCCCCAACTGGGATATTCTTGAGCCTTAAATTAATCCCTTGGGGGCATATTCGCGATACGGTGTGCATGTCCGCCTCGTTGCGGAAAGCCTAAAGTATCGGTACTGTCCCCACCTTGAACCTTAGGTTCAGGAACGAAGTTGGCTACGGTACCGACGGGGGACACCCTCCTTTATTTCAGGAACGAGTTACCAGAGAAGAACGACCAGGATAACAAAAATGGCGAGTCGGCATGAATTACGTCAGCAATTACGCCAACAACGGCGTGCCTTATCCTCCTCAGAACGAAAACAACTTTCCCATCGTATCTGTCAAAACCTGGTCCGCGATCGACATTACCAACACGCCCGGCACATAACACTCTATCTGGCCAATGATGGTGAGGTGGATGTGAATTATCTGATTCGTCATGCCTGGGCGATGGGTAAACAGGTTTATTTACCTGTACTTGGTCTGCGCCATACTGGCCGCTTATGGTTTCTACCTTATGCGCCCGGTGACAGCCTTTATCTGAACCGGTTCGGCATTGCCGAACCAGTCCATGCACAACGCGATCGTTATCAACCGCTACGCCGCATCGATATGGTCGTTCTGCCACTGGTTGGTTTCGATAAACATGGTCATCGACTCGGCATGGGCGGTGGATATTACGATCGCAGTTTGGCGCACCGTGCCGGCTCAACTTCGCATTGGTGCCGTCCACGTTGCTGCGGAGTCGCTTTTGACCTTCAACAGTGCGAAAACATTCAATCCCACCCGTGGGATGTCCCGCTGGATATGATTGCTACCGAAACAGCTGTTTTACACCTTGGCTAGGACATTCCTGATATGCATTACTGGTTAATGAAATCCGAACCCGATGCATTCAGCATCGATGACCTGGCAAAACGCAAACACCAAACTGAACACTGGGACGGCGTACGCAATTATCAGGTACGCAATATGATCCGCGATGTCATGCACCAGGGAGATCATGCCTTTTTTTATCATTCCAGTTGCCCTGAACCGGGGATCGTTGGCGTAATTCAGGTTGTTTCCTCCCCTTACCCGGATTTTTCAGCATTTGACCCTGAGAATAATCATTTTGACCCTAAGAGCACCCCGGATAAACCACGTTGGTACA
The DNA here is from genome assembly GCA_024641475.1 of Gammaproteobacteria bacterium. Classification (GTDB taxonomy): domain Bacteria; phylum Pseudomonadota; class Gammaproteobacteria; order UBA6429; family Thiohalophilaceae; genus JACQBC01. The sequence continues at coordinate 10,286 of JAHECZ010000007.1, read as the reverse complement.
TGGTCGATGTGAAGTTAGTACGTAAATTCGACCGCATTATCGGTTTGCAAACACTCAAACAACATAAAACGTTGTCCAGGATGCCGGTGATCATGCGTGGTAACCGTCTTTCTATCACTCCAGTAACCGCAATCGAATGGAAATTCATCTTAAAACTTGCCGATCAACCTCTCAAATAACATTTGCGCACTCAAAACAACCGTTACAAAGCACTCCAAACAGGTCGATCTCAGTTCAAAAGCAAGAAAATTGCATTTTTCATCCGCCAATACTGAAAATTTCCGATTTACTGGCAATATTTGGTAACTAAAGGCGTTACCAACGCTTCTCAGCCAATCTTGAGTGTGTGTAAACCAACGATAGGGTAAAAAAAAGTCTGCTATTAGACGTTTTCAATTCTTATAAACCGATATTCGTCTTTGATCATCATTAAAAATGCCTACGCAGCGTATTTCCAACGAATTAGTCATGCTTAAAAGCGTGAATCAGACAAACGATGACCATGTGACGCGTAATTCCGCCTTGCAAAGACTCGCAAATGACAAAATTTTTAGTGTCAGCACATAAAAAATTAGTCCGAATGTCTCTACAAACCGATTTGCAGTCCAAAATTTCATTATTGATCCGAAATTTTTCCTCCATAACTGTCTGCAAACTGAAAATTTTGGTCGTTGCACTGAAAAATCTTCGTTTGATGTGTTCGTAATGATGATTTTTTTTGCCAGCAACGCGTTTTTAATTAATTTTTTTATAAAAATTTGTGTTTTAAACCATTTAATTCACTTTTTTTACATAAAAACGTAAAAAAATTGTCGCAACTCTGGATTTTTCTATTTGATTAGCTATACTCGCCTAAACTCAGTGTTCAGTTAACTCGGAGGCAATACAAATGGCAACAAAGAAGAAAGCAAAGAAGAAAGCAGGTAAACGTCGCGGCAAGAAGAAAGCCGTAGCGAAGAAAGTAGGCAAGAAACGCGCTGGCAAGAAACGCGCTGGCAAGAAACGCGCTGGCAAGAAGAAGGCCGGCAAGAAGAAAGCTGGCAAGAAGAAGGCTGGCAAGAAGAAAGCTGGCCGTCGTAAGAAGAAGGCCGCTGCTCCTGTAGCAATGTAATATAACTGGTTAACACCAGTGTAGTAGTGGAAAAGGGCCGCATAGGCCCTTTTCTATTTTCGGGGTTGGAAATAACTAATCAGGTTAATGCAGAAAGAGTGTGTAGGCCGGATTATCCGATTCTTCCCAATAGGGATAGCCAATATTCTTCAGGAATTCTTCAAATTGCACCTGCTCACCCTCTGGCACTTGCATACCAATCAAGACTCGCCCATAAGCCGCTCCATGATTGCGATAGTGGAACAAGCTGATATTCCAGCGCTTGCCCATATTATTGAGGAAGCGTAATAGCGCGCCGGGACGTTCTGGAAATTCGAAGCGGTAGAGACGTTCATTATCGACACCACTGACGCGTCCACCCACCATATAGCGGGCATGCGTCTTGGCGAGTTCATTATCCGTCATATCAACAACGGCATAGTCGTGTTGACGCAAGGCTTCGAACAACTCGCCCTTTTTCTTGCTGCCTGCCGCCATTTGCACCCCGACAAACACATGTGCCTGGCCAGGATCCGAGAAACGATAGTTAAATTCGGTAATACCGCGGTTCCCAATCACATCGCAAAATTGCCGGAAACTACCCGGGCGTTCCGGAATGGTGACCGCAAACAAGACTTCGCGTTGCTCGCCCAGCTCGGCACGCTCGGCCACATGCCGCAACCGATCGAAATTCATATTGGCGCCACTATCAATCGCGACCAACATCTGATCCCGTAATTGTTCACGCTCAATGTACTTTTTCATGCCCGCTATGGCCAATGCACCAGCGGGTTCAGCAATGGAGCGGGTATCCTCAAAAATATCTTTGATGGCTGCACAAATTTCATCGGTGTTCACCAGCAAGACTTCATCAACGCATTGCTGGGCAATTCGAAACGGCTCAACACCAACCTGGCGTACCGCCACTCCATCAGCAAAAATGCCCACTTGATCCAGAATTACCCGTTCACCCGCTTTGAGCGCCGCATGCATACACGCCGCATCGTCGGGTTCAACGCCGATGATTTTGATCTGCGGATACAGTGATTTCACGTAGGCAGATACCCCGGCAATCAAACCACCACCACCAACCGGAACAAAAATCGCGTGAATCTGCTCGGCATGGTGCCGCAAAATTTCCACGGCGACCGTTCCCTGGCCGGCAATCACCAAGGGATCATCATAAGGATGGATAAAAACCAGACCAGCGGATTTAACCAACTCCTGGGCACGAGCATAGGCGTCATCATAGGCATTACCGTGCAGGACGATTTCAGCGCCATAACTCGCCACCGATTTGACTTTTATATCGGGTGTCGTTTTCGGCATCACAATGACGGCGCGGATACCCAATTTTTGCGCCGCCAGTGCCACGCCCTGAGCATGGTTTCCCGCCGAGGCGGCAATGATGCCCTGGGTTCGCTCGGCTTCGGTTAAATGGATGATTCGGTTATAAGCGCCGCGTAATTTAAAGGAAAACACCGGCTGCATATCTTCACGCTTGAGGAATATATTGTTACCCAGCCGGGCGGACAAGGACTTGGCACGTTCCAATGGGGTTTCCTGAGCAACGTCATAGACCGGTGCACGCAGGATCATTTCAACATAACGATTTGGCATAGTGGATTCCCGAATAACAAGCCTAATATAATGGCATGCGCTACCCAAGTACACCAAGCAAGGCGCGCAAGCCAAAATAATCCCCGGAATGGGGCGAAGGAGCTGCAATGACACAAGATGAAATGAAACAGGCTGTAGCCAAAGCGGCACTGGAATACGTCGAGAGCGGTACGATTATCGGTATCGGTACAGGTTCGACCGCCAATTATTTCATCGACTACCTGGCCAGTATCAAGCACAAGATCGAAGGCACGGTGGCCAGCTCCAATGCCAGCACCGAGCGTTTAAAGAAGCATGGCATCCAGGTGTTTGATTTGAATTCCGTCAGTGAGATTTCCGTTTATGTCGATGGTGCGGATGAATCCAATCGTCATTTGCACCTGATCAAAGGCGGTGGTGGTGCATTAACCCGCGAAAAAATCGTCGCTGCCGCCAGTCGCAAATTTGTCTGCATCGCTGATGAATCCAAACTGGTGGATGTGTTAGGCAAATTTCCACTCCCAGTGGAAGTCATTCCGATGGCACGCAGTTATGTCGCACGGGAATTGGTCAAATTAGGCGGACAACCGGTATTGCGTGAAGGCTTTACCACCGACAACGGCAATGTGATTCTCGACGTCCATAATCTGCAAATCATGGAACCGGTGAAACTGGAAGAAACGCTGAATCACATCACCGGCGTTGTCACGAATGGCTTGTTTGCCCGTCGTCCAGCGGATGTATTGTTGTTAGGTACGAAAGACGGCGTAAAGAAAATTGATTAATAAGTGACGAATGTCCAGGGACGAGTAACGAGGAAATAACAACAGATAACTGAGCATCCTCGTTACTCGTCCCTGGCTACTCGTAACTGATCTTACAGCATGACTCGTTCAATCCCGCCGCTGGTTACCTGCGCTACAAAGTGTTTCTGCCAGTCATCGCCCAATAGCCCATTGGCCAGTTCCACCACAATATAATCAGTTTGCAAGCCTGTCTCATATCGATAGCGGGACAGGCCTTGTTGACAGGCTGGGCAGGAAGTCAGCATTTTAACCTCGTTGCCTTCACTCACAGATTTGCCGATCAATTGCTGCAAGCCTTGTTGCAGTTCCTGCTGTTTACGGTAGCGCAACTGGGTTGCGATATCGGGCCGGGCAATTGCGAACGTCCCCGCCTCGCCACAACACCGATCACTGAGCAATACCTTGGCACCCAGTAATTGGGTTGCCACCTTGACCGGGTTATAGAATTTCATCGGACTATGACAGGGATCATGATACAAATACTGGCGTGCCGACGCCTCTGGCAGGCGAATGTTCTTTTCCATCAGGTATTCGTGAATATCCATCAGCCGACAGCCCGGGAATATCTTCTGGAATTGATACGTCAACAGCTGATCGATACAGGTACCGCACGATACCAGCACGGTTTTGATTTCCAGATAATTGAGTGTATTGGCGATGCGGTGGAATAACACCTGATTGCTTACCGCAATCTGTTTGCCTTTTTGTTTATCGCCACCGGCAGCCTGCGGATAGCCACAGCACAAATAACCCGGTGGCAACACAGTCTGCACACCGGCTTGATATAACATTGCCAGCGTGGCCAGGCCTACCTGGCTGAACAGACGTTCCGAACCACAACCCGGGAAATAAAACACCGCCTCGCTATCGGCGCGCGTCTTGAGTGGATCTCGCACGATGGGAATCACCTGACTGTCTTCAATTCCCAGCAAGGCCCGCGTGGATTTCATCGGAATATCCGCCGGCATCGGCCGTTTCATAAAGTGCACGATCTGTTCACTGACGCGCGGCGCACCGGTGGTGGCTTCGGGCAATTGATGGTGGCGCTGCGGCCAGAAGCGTCGATACAACATCGACGCGAATCGCTGCGCCCGATAACCCTCGCGAATAAACACGCTGCGCATCAGGTTGACGACCATGGGCCGGGTAACATTCAGAAATAACATCGACAACGCGGTACCGATATTGCGGCGCTTCTTTCCCTGGGTGCGCAGAATCGAACGCATGGTGACCGAGACATCGCCAAAATCGATTTTCACCGGACAGGGATTCAGACACTTGTGACAAACCGTACAGTGATCCGCCACATCGTTCATCTCGGTAAAATGCCGCAGCGAGATACCACGCCGAGTCTGCTCTTCGTATAAAAATGCCTCGATGATCAGCCCGGTCGCGAGAATTTTATTACGCGGTGAATACAACAGATTCGCGCGCGGGATATGCGTATTACAGACCGGCTTGCACTTGCCGCAGCGCAGACAGTTCTTGATCATATTATTCAATTCGCCCAGCTCGCTGGCTTCGAGGATCAACGCCTCACGTTCCACCAGGCGTAGCGATGGCGTATAGGCATTACGCAAATCGGCGTTGATTTGCAGCTTGCCGGGATTAAACACATCCTGAGGATCGACCTTACGCTTGTATGCGGCGAAATCGCTTATGACATCTGCATCCAGATATTGAAATTTGGTAATACCGATACCGTGTTCACCCGAAATCACGCCACCCAGTGCTTGCGCCAGCTTCATGATACGCCCCACGACCTGGTCGGCCTCTTGCATCATGGCGTAGTCATTGGAGTTAACCGGGATATTGGTATGCACGTTACCATCACCGGCATGCATATGAATCGCCACAAACAAACGGGACGAACGCACATCCGCATGGATGGCATCCAGCCGTGTGCGCAGGCGTTCGAACTCCTGCCCGGCAAACAGCCCCTTTAACGGTTGCGCCACCGCACGCCGATAAGAGATGCGCGCATCACGACGTTGGTATAAACGAAACACGCTATCGCCGCTGAGCTGTTTGGCACCTTCTTCCGGCAACAATACATCCTGGAATTTCTCCAGAGGTTGATCCAGATTGTTCAATACCGCCTGCCAGCGTTGCCGGGTCGATGCCAATAATTCCTGCGCTGTCGCTAATTTCGCCGCGATCATCTCACGGGATTCCGCATCGGCCTCACTGGCCGCTACATCAAACATTTCCGGGGGTTCAGCTTGCAGATAACTTTCAGTGGCCGCAATGATGCGCAACTTGTTGCGGATCGACAATTCAATGTTAATGCGTTCGATGCCTTCGCTGTATTCCGCCAGACGTGGTAACGGGATCACCACGTCTTCGTTGATTTTGAATGCATTGGTATGCGCGGCTATAGCGGCAGTGCGAGCCCGATCCAGCCAGAAACGCGCGCGCGCTTCGGCACTGACTGCCACAAACCCTTCCCCACCACGCTGATTGGCGAGGCGCACCACTTCGGCCGCAGCGGTGGCCACGGCATTTTCATCTTCACCACCGATATCCAGCAGCAACACCATCTTGGGTAATTGACGACGCGGCGATTTGGTGGTGTAACCCACTGCACGCACATAGCGCTCATCCAGATGCTCCATGCCAGCGAGTACCGCTGCGCCCAGGCCATCCAGATAATCCTTGGTTTCGACGATCGCCGGCACCGCTTTGGCTAAATCCGCATCAAAGAATTCCAGACAGACGGTGCGCAAAAATTTGAAGCTGCGATGCAATACAAATTCCGCCGAGGTGATAATGCCATCGCACCCTTCTTTTTGAATGCCCGGCAATCCGTGTAAAAATTTATTGGTGACATCTTTGCCCAGGCCTTGTTTGCGCAGCAACGCGCCGGGAATTTTTAATATCTCCGGCGCACCTAAAGTTGTTTGGCCATCGGGCGCATAGCGCTGCAGACGAAACTGCACTTCGGTCTGCTCATGAATCTTGCCCAGATTATGTTGCAGACGTTCCACCACTAGCCAATTGGCATCGGGTGTCACCATGCGCCAGGACACCAAATTATCCAGCGCAGTTCCCCATAACACAGCTTTCTTGCCCCCGGCATTCATCGCGACGTTACCGCCGATACACGAGGCATCTTGCGAAGTCGGATCAACAGCAAAGACTAACCTGGCTGCATCCGCCGCTTCGCTAACGCGTTTGGTCACGACACCGGCTTGCGCACGAATTGTTGCCACGGGCTGACTCACTCCGGGTAACGTTTTGAGTTGAATTGGATCCAGTCGTTCGAGTTTTTCGGTATTGATGACCGCAATCTCGGCGTGCAACGGCACCGCACCACCGGTATAACCCGTGCCACCGCCACGCGGAATCATGCCGAGTTTTAATTCCAGACAGGCTTGCACGACTGCCTGCACTTCTTCTTCGGTATCCGGGTTGATAACAACTAACGGATATTCGACACGCCAATCCGACGCATCGGTCACGTGTGACACACGAGCAAAGCCATCGAAACAGATATTATCAGCACGCGTGGCCTTTTTCAGACGATGCGAGATGGCCTTGCGTAAATCGTATTGCCGCGCAAACCAAAGCTCAAATGCCTTCACCGCGTCTCTGGCGCGTTCCAGCAATTGCAATGCGAGATCATTGTTCTGGGCACGCTGTTCGATTTGATTCAAACGGCCATGCAAGGTATTTAATAACGAAAACCGCCGTTTGCGGTTTTCGATCAAATCATCCTGAATAAACGGATTGCGACTGACCACCCACATGTCGCCCAGTACTTCAAACAACATCCGCGCCGAACGCCCGGTGACCCGCTCACCGCGCAATTGATCCAGCACCTGCCACATTCCCTCACCGAGAAAACGCGTGACGATCTCCTTGTCGGAGAAGGAGGTGTAGTTGTAGGGAATCTCGCGGATTTTAGGGGTCATTACAGCCAATACAGACCAATCGTGGTTTGAGTTATATTCTAAGGAATATCTGACAATATTGATATTTCGAATAAATATAAGTTTCTGGATATTAGAACTGCAACTATGGGAAATCTTCCTTGGTATGCCATATCCGGATAATGACACAGGTAGTAGCATGCATTCGATATCGAATCACATATCCACCCTGACCAAACGGAACGATGAGGTCACGAAAACCGGCCATATCCTCGAACAACGGACGACCCACTTCAGGGTTATTCTGCAAAATCAGTATTGCGGAGGTGATTCTTTCGGCGGCTTTCTTCACTGCCGCAGGATTTTTAACTCGAATGAAGTCACGCAAACGAACCAGATCATCAATAACCTCCGGCAACCACGCTATCGTGGTGGTGTTTTCTCCCATTCTTCCCCCCACGAACCCACCCATTCCATGACCTGACTATTGTCTATCGCCTGCTGGTGTATCAAATAGTTTTCCCAGCGTTCCAGTGTATCCTGCTTCTGGATAGCCAGTTGTTCCTGCTCTTCCAGATAACGCACCAACGCTTCTTTGGCCAAGTCGCTCTTGGAACGATGAGTTTGCTTGGAGAGTGCCTCTAAGCGTTTTTCGAGTTTTTTCTCCAGTCGAACACCCAACATGACACGCCACCCGTGTTGTTTAACTATGTTAAACAACTATAGCACGTTGGCTCAGAAATCAACATTATTCAACAGTCAGCATCCACGCCGAACGCCCGGTGCCGCGTTCACCGCGCAATTGATCCAGCACCTGCCACATTCCCTCACCGAGAAAACGCGTGAGGATATCCTTGCCGGAGAAGGAGGTGTAGTTGTAGGGAATCTCGCGGATCTTTGGGGTCATACTGATAAACAACTAACTCAGCGAACCGAACCGTATTCTATCTGAAAGGCAAATCCCAATTCGGCTGCAATTGAGATAAATTTTAGCTTTGGCGTACTGATACAGCACGTCATACCACACCCGGTTAAGTTCAAACTGATCAGCCTTTATGCGGCCAATTCACTCAGCGTTTCAGGATGTTTTTGCGCAATTTTTAGCAGCGATTTCGCTGCACCGGAAGGCTGGCGGCGACCTTGCTCCCAATCCTGTAACGTCCGCACAGAAACGCCTAATAACCTGGCAAACGCCGCCTGGGACAATTTGGTTTTTAATCGCAGCTCGACTATCCACGAGACGCTGACTCGGGTAACCCGGCTTTTCTTGCGCGCCTTCATTTCCTTTACCGATTGCAGTAATTCTGCCCCCAAATCACGGGATCCCTGAGTTGGTTTTTTGGCTTTAGTCATCATCAATCTCCGTTCTAATCGCCCTAAGTACATGTGCCGGAATTGTTTCACGCAAATTTTTCGGATATAGCAGTAACAGCCATATCTCACCCATTGCTAATCGATTGTAATAAACAACGCGCACACCACCGCGCTTGCCTTTGCCCTGGTACGACCAGCGTACCTTGCGTAAACCGCCCGAACCACGAATGACATCACCGGCATCGGGATGATTGGCTATATATGCTGTAAACGCACCGCCTTCTTCTTCGCTCCAATAATCAGCAGCGAGTCTGGAAAAGGTCGGGGTCTCCACCACAGTAAGCATAGCATGAATATACGGCAATGCCGTATATCGATGCAACAAATTTTTCTGTCTCCAATAAAAAACGGGGCCCGAAGGCCCCGTTTAAGTACTGCTTAGGTACAAATTTTATTATTAGAACTTGATAGACAGACCAGCGCCAATAACCTTGGTGTCATCGCCAGAACCAGTCAGATCGGTCTTGCGATAACCCAGGAAGCCACTGGTGTTCTTGCTGAAACCATGGATGACACCCAGAGCGGTGTATTTGGTATCAAGAGCAGCGGTGTTTTCTTTCTTTTCTTTACCTAATTGTGCAACGAAGGTATTGGTGCCCATCTTGAACTGATAAGCTACGAAGGTTACCTTTTCATCGTTCGCACTGGTAGCAGCTTTTTGCTTCTCATATTGAGCCAGAATGGTGCTTGGACCAAAGCTGTATTTACCAAAGATCTTGCTGTTCTTCTCACCTGCGGTACCTGCAGCTTCTGTCGTTGCGTATTTATCTTTGGCATACGCTACACCGACTTCACCACCACTGAACGGAACAACAACAGCGGCCATGGTGTCACCTTTGGCACCGTTGTAGGCGCTGGTCTTTGTCGTGCCAGAATAATCCGCGTCTTTTTCCGGACTATATGCCACCCAAACTTGCACACCACCGAAGGTATTTTTGTAACCTAAGGCATTGCTGAAGTAGCCACCTTGGCCAAAGGCAGTTTTGATCATACCACCGTTACCCGAACGTGCTTCCAGACCGGTTGCAACGAACGCATCATACTTCACGCCACCAGAATATTTATAAGGTTGTAACAGGGTACCGATTTGGAATTCGCCCCATGCACCGGACAGGCCGATCCATTGTTGACGAGCATAGATACCCGTAGCGTTGCCGCTAACTGTACATGTTGTTGTTGTAGAAGTTGTAACCACACCTGCAGTAGAGGTGCTTGTACTCGTGCTTGTCGCAGCACAAGTCTGATTGGCCGCACTGTCTAACCACTGCGGACCATATTCGATTTCGCCATTGGCCTTTAAGCCATCGCCGAGGTCTTCGGAGAAACGGAAACCAATGCGGCTGTTTTTGCTGTCGAGCACTGAGTTAACAGAGTCGGAATTGGTTACTTTGATTTGGGCTAATTCGAGCTGAGCCAGACCATATACGGTCACATCAGCTTGAGCGGCAACGGGAGCTACCAGAGCAGCCGCAACAGCGGCAGCAGCTAATTTCATTTTCATAATCTCTCCTAATATGTGTGTTTTGAGTTAGGTTAGGTTCTACA